>CBDUBH010000007.1:0-62966 GCA_965365345.1 uncultured Melioribacteraceae bacterium | reverse complement strand
AATGCAATTAAAATCTTAATTAATAACTCCTTAATATAATTTTTAATTAACATCCTCAAAGTTTATATGACAAAATTCCGGGATCAGATTGATTTACAAATTCTGAAAATCTAAATCTCAAATATGATCCCGGATTTGAATAATAGAGTTTTCTCGATGTATTTGAAAATACTGATCCGCTTTTAATATAAATTTTCTGAATCTGAATAATGATTCCTTATGCTCTGCAACAATTTCAACAACTTGCCAATTATCCGTATCAACAAGCAGATCGTAAACTTCACCTAATTCTTTTTTAAGTTGAACTATCTTAAATCCCAAAATTTCATTTAAACTTTGCAGATGCGAAAAAACTTCAGGCTCGGTTGAATCATAAACAGAGTAAAGTTTTTCCTGCGAGCTCCAATAAGTCGGCAATCCGAAATATTCATATGGTTCGTAATTCAGTTCCTGCGTAGTTTTTTTTACAAATTTACTTTGCATTTCTCTAATTGCATTTAATGAAATTCCGGTTTGTAAATGCAATTTTCGGGATTCATCAAGTTTAACTTTTTCAGCGGGAATGTATAAAAAACTAACCGGTTCAACCATTGCTGTAAAGTTTTTTCTAATCTTCAAAATGTTAATATTCCAGCTGTGCTCATTAAGAAAAATATCTGTTAAACTGCCAAGTTTATCATTTTGAGAAAAGAAATTCAATCCTAAAAGATCTTTAAAGTAAATCAGCATTTTTTATTCCTTACCTTTTTGAACAAATCTTAATCAAAAAATCAAAATAAAATTTCGATAAAAGAATTTTATCAGAATCAAAAACTGTAATTTTTTGTAAAGTGCATTATTTTCGGTTCAACAATTTTTTTGAATTCTTCCATACTCATTTTCAAAACTTCAGTGTGAGTTCCGGCATTAAAAGCTATTTCGCTGTTTTCTAAAAGTTCATCGGAAACAAAAACTTCCATTCCGTACAAATTTCCTAGCGGCGGCATTGCTCCGATCTCGCAATCAGGGAATTTACTTCTGAATTCAAGTTCTGTTGCAAGTTCAATTTTTTTTACCGGAAGCACTTGTTTCAATTCTTCAAAATCAATTTTTTTTGATGCGGGAACAACTGCCATTGCTAAATTACCATCGAGTTTTATAATTACCGTTTTGGCAAAATCTTTTCCTTTGATGTGCGCGGTTGCGGCTGTATTTTGTGCAGAAAATGCAACCGGATGAATTATAGAATCGAATGCTACATTTGATTTTTCAAGGTAATCTTTAATTTTTCCGTTCATTTTGATCCTCCTTTATTTTAGATTCTCGGAAGAGAAAAATCATTACCGAAAGATTGTTATAAATTTTCAGTTCATTAAATTTTATATCAATTAAGAACTTTTAAAATGTTTTCGTGGACGCAATTCAATTTTAGATAAATACGGGAATATTAATTTGCTGGAATTAAAAGTATTCCGTTCGCGCAAAATCAACTTTGGCGGAGAGTAAAATTTTGAGTGCATTTTTAAGTTCCTCCTTAAAATTTTTAGAGGAAAATTCAGCATAAACCTAAACTATATTTGAAATATTTCTGCAATTAATCAAGTCTGAAGCGGAAGGATTTTACCAATGATTATTAATTAAAAAATTATAGATTTCAGTTAGAAAATTATTCACTTTTTAAGTGAGCGATATTATGTTTGCCGGTGAAAAAAAAGTTTTAAAATCCGGAAAACGCAATGAAATTTCTCTTCTCAAATTATTCGGTCCTGTTTTCATTTTAATTCTTTTCCAAACAAAAAATTTTGCTCAAACCAATGACATTTTTTTCGAAAGGATATTTCTTGAACAAGGACTTTCGCAAAGTATTGTTCAATGTATAAGTCAGGATAAAAACGGATTTTTATATATCGGCACCGAAGATGGATTAAACATTTACAATGGATATGAATTTGAAATTTTAAGAAATGATCCGGCAAATCAAAATAGTTTAAGCTATAATGATATCAGGGCTTTGCTCGTTGATCACAACAACAATATCTGGGCAGGAACATTTAATTCGGGCTTAAATAAATTTGATCATTTCAAAAAATCATTTAAAAGATTTTTACATTATCCGGATTCTGTAAAAAGTTTAAGTCACAATAACATCACTGAAATTATTGAAGATAAAACAGGAAATATCTGGATCGGGATTGCGGGAAATGGAATAAGCGTGTTAAACAAAAAAGATGGTAAGTTCAGAACAATTTCAGCCGGAAGAAATAATTTTATTTCTCCGAAAGGTGAACTTAAAAATATTTCTTCAAATGATATCCGTGATATTTTTCAAGATAGCAAAGGAATTATTTGGATCGGAACTTACGGAAACGGATTGGATAAATTTGATCCCGCAAATAAAACATTTGAAAATTTCAGAAATGATCCGGAAAATCAAGAAAGTTTAAGTAACAATTTTGTAAGAATAATTTTTGAAGACAAAGATAAAAATTTATGGATCGGAACTGAGGGCGGCGGGCTGAATTTGCTTGATGAAAAAACAAAAAAGTTCAAATGTTATAAAACGGGTAAGGATAAAAATAATTGGATAAATAATGATTATGTATTTTCAATTTATCAAGATAAAAATGGAAATCTGTGGCTTGGTACTTTCGGCGGCGGATTAAATAAATTCAATCCTGCAAATGAGACTTTTGAAAGTTTTACCGTAAATGAAGGTCTTGCAAGCAATGCGGTTTACGGAGTTTTAGGAGATGAAAAAGAAAATCTTTGGCTTAGCACCAATAACGGAATTTCAAAATTCAATATTGAAAACAAAAAATTTACAAATTTTATTGCTGCCGATGGTCTTCAAAATAATGAATTTAACGGCGGCTCATATTATAAAAGCGCTTCGGGAGAAATGTTTTTCGGCGGAATAAACGGATTCAATTCTTTTTATCCTGCCCGCATAAAAGAAAATAATTACAAACCGCCGGTGCTGATTACTTCATTTAAAAAGTTCAATAAAGAATATTATTTTGATAAACCGGTATATGAATTGAATGATATAAAACTTTCTTATAAAGATTTTATATTTTCATTTGAATTTGCTTCGCTTGATTATACCGTTCCCGAAAAAAATAAATACGCATACAAAATGGAAGGATTGGATAAGGATTGGATCTTTGTAAATTCTAATAAAAGATTTGCGCATTATACAACTTTACCGCCCGGAAATTATACCTTCAGATTAAAAGCAACAAACAGCGATGGAGTTTGGAATGATAAAGAAACAAAGTTGAATATAAAAATCATTCCGCCTTTTTGGAAAACTTTATGGTTTAACTTTTTATTACTTTTTACATTTATTTCAACCGGATTTTTCTTTTACAAAAGAAGATCGAAAACAATTATGATGGAAGCGGAAATTAAAGCGGCACACAATGCGCAAATGTCAATAATGCCGCAAAAAGATCCTGGTGTAAAAGGTTTGGATATTTCCGGAATCTGCATTCCGGCAAATGAAGTTGGCGGAGATTTTTACGATTATTTTTGGCTTGATGAAGAAAAAACAAAATTCGGAATTCTGATTGGTGATGTTTCAGGCAAAGGAATGAAAGCCGCAATGACAGCGGTAATGACAAGCGGAATGATAATTGCCGAAACAAATTCAAAAAGTAATATTTGCGAAATATTTTACAATATGAATAGATCAGTCTACGAAAAAACCGAAAAAAATATTTTTGTAACCGCATTTTTTCTTGTGATCGAATTAAAGAAAAATGAAGTTGCTTTTGTAAATGCCGGACATGTAAAACCAATAGTGAAATCAAACGGCAAAATTAAATTTATTAATTCTGATGGACCGAGATTTCCTTTAGGAATATTTAAAGAAGTTTGTTATGAAGAAAATAAATTCAAAATAAGGAAAGACGATCTTTTAATTTTAATGACTGATGGATTGATCGAAATCCAAAATAAAGATAAAGAATTTTACGGAACTGAAAAATTAACTGAACTGCTAATCAAAATTGATCAAAAAAAATCATCTGCTCCGGAAATTAAAAAAATGATTTTAGATGATGTTCAAAAATTTTCCGGGAATAATATTCATAATGATGATGTAACTTTAATTATAATAAAAGTTCTTTAGATAATTATATCTTAACATTGCAAAAAAAATGAGGATGATCCATCAGAGCCAAAACATATTTTAACTATTCCAACTGCAGGTTACAAATTTGTGAAATGACAATTTAATACCGTATTTCGCCGCTCTTAAATTTTGGTATGGAATATAAATCATACTTAAACTAATGTTCAATTATAGTTTATGATTTATTTATAAAATTTGAGGGCGGAGGGAAAAATGAAAAAAATCATTCAATTTGTTTTCATTATTTTTGTGATCTTAATTTCACAAAATATTAATGCGCAACCCGGTTTTTATCATCCCGATTCTTTAAGTGAAGTTTCACTAAGCGGAACAATTTTAATTGATTCCACTCATCAACACAACAGATATTTTCTTGATACAAATTCTGATGGACAAGCTGAATATTTTCTGAACTTTGGTCCCCATTGGTATGAGCCCGATAGCAGCACCGCAGTAAGACCAAATGCAGGTGATTCGGTTGAAATTGCAGGCGGTTTGCATAACGGATTTTTTGAAAATGTTCACGTGGTAATTGTTTATGAAATCAATGGAATGGCTTGGCGTGAACCATTTGATCCAAAATGGAATTACTTCGGAAAAAATGCGCGTAAAGGCGGAAGAAAAATGGGCAATTGCCGTGGATATGCTTTCGGACGCTTACCGGATTCTTTAAGAACAGTTGAATTTAACGGCATTGCTTTGGTTGATACAACTCTATTTTTTAATCATTATTTTATCGATGTTGATAATGATACACTTCCTGATTATTATCTTAATTTTGGTCCGCATTGGTATGAACCTGCTTCTAATGTTGAGCATCCGGAAAATTTGGACAGCATTTCAATTAAAGGCGGATTGATCGAAAACAATATAATGAATATGATAGTTGTTTATGAACTTAATGATTCACTTTGGAGAGATACTTCAAAATTTGAAAATAATTTTGCCGGAAATTGGATTCGTAGAAATATGGCACAAATGCGTAAAATATTTTCGCCGTTTGATCCTAATGATTGGATCACTATTAATCCCGGTTGGGCACCCGGACAGGGCGGCGGAATGATGTTTGATAGTTTGTTTATTCAAATATTAGAATTATATTCGCATAATATTCCGGATCCTAGTGATTTGAAAATACTTAGCGGTTATGAAATTGGAATTTACGGCAGCGATGACAGGAACTTTATGTGGCAAGGTGGAAATTGCGGAAAAAATCTAAAAGTAAGAAATAACAATCAATTTCAATTTCATTATTCTGATGAACAATTAAACGAAGGTAATTTTGATGAAAATACAATTTCAATAAGATATTGGGATGAACAGTCAAACAACTGGTTAATAATTGAAAATGTACAAATAAACATTTTGGAGAATATAATTACATTCGAATCAGATATACTCAGTAATTACTATATAATTACGGCTGATCAATCTGTTGTGAATGTAGTAGAACAAAATTTAATTTCAAAATTTGCACTTGAACAAAATTATCCTAATCCTTTTAATCCAACAACATCAATAATTTATCAGCTTGCGGAAGCAGGCAAAGTTGAACTTAAAATATTTGATGTTTTGGGAAGGGAAGTTCAAATTTTGGTAAATGAAATTCAGAATGCCGGAAATTACAAAGTTAATTTTGATGCAACAAATTTACCGAGCGGAATTTATATTTATCAAATTAAAGCGGGTAATTTTGTTGAGTCCAAAAAGATGTCATTGATAAAATAAGATTAAAAGAAATTTTCAATATTTTAAAATATTTCTTGCAAAATTTATAGATGTAATTTATATTTCATAAAATGAAAAACGGAAATTACATATCGAAACAAAATATAAGCTGGCGTTGGTGGTGGAATATATCTATTTCACTAACCATCAAATAGTTTAAATATAAATACATATTTATAAAGCCGTGGATAGTGAAATAAACTATTCGCGGCTTTTTCATTTTAAATATTCCAAAAATTTAAAGCCGTGAGAAAACTCTTGCGGCTTTTTTTGTTTTAAACAAATTACAATTTCAATCAATAATAATGAGGCTAAAATGAAACACGAAAACAAAATTTATCTTTCCGCTACTGAAATGCCGAAATTCTGGTATAATATTCTTGCGGATTTACCTGAACAATTATCTGCTCCATTAAATCCGGTGACAAAAGATCCAATAGCTCCGCAAGATCTTTTAAGAGTATTTCCGGAAGAACTGATCAAACAGGAAATGAGCAGTGAAAGATATATTGAAATTCCTGATGAAGTTTTTGATGCTTATGCAGTAACCCGCCCGACTCCATTGATTCGCGCTTATAAACTTGAAAAATATTTGGATACACCGGCAAAAATTTATTTTAAATATGAAGGCGCAAGTCCAACAGGAAGTCATAAAGCAAATACTTCAATTCCGCAGGCATATTATAACAAAAAAGCCGGAATAAAAAAGTTAGTTACCGAAACCGGCGCCGGACAGTGGGGAAGTGCGCTTTCGCAAGCGTGTAATCATTTTGGGCTGGAGTGTCAGGTATTTATGGTAAAAGTAAGTTACAATCAAAAGCCGTACAGAAAAGTGTTTATGAAATTATTTGGAGCAGATGTAATTGCAAGCCCTTCTACTCTTACAAATTCAGGATTAAACGTTTTGAAAAATGATCCTGATTCACCAGGATCACTCGGAATTGCCATAAGCGAAGCAGTTGAAATTGCTGCGCAAAATGAAGATACAAACTATTCGCTTGGCAGCGTGCTTAATCATGTTTTACTTCATCAAACAATCATTGGTGAAGAGGCAAAACTGCAAATGGAAAAAGCAGGAGATTATCCCGATGTTGTGATCGGCTGTGTTGGCGGTGGCAGTAATTTTGCCGGAATAAGTTTTACTTTTCTAAAAGATAAGCTTGAAGGAAATAAAAAAGATCTTCAGGTGATTGCAGTGGAACCGGCCTCCTGCCCGACTTTAACAAAAGGAAAATTTGCTTACGATTTTGGTGATGAAGCCGGGTTAACACCGATGATAAAAATGTACACACTCGGACATAAATTCATTCCGCCCTCTATTCATGCGGGTGGATTACGTTATCATGGAGTTTCACCAATAATTTCTGAGCTTTATAATAAGCAGATCATTGAAGCGGAAGCTTATCATCAATTAGAAGTTTTTGAAGCAGCTCAAACATTTGCTAAAACCGAAGGAATTATTCCAGCTCCGGAAAGTTCGCACGCTATAAAATCAGCAATCGAATTTGCAAAAAAATGTAAACAATCTGGAGAAGCAAAAACAATTTTGTTTAATCTTTCAGGACATGGATTTTTAGATTTGGGAGCTTATGAAAATTATTTGTCGGGTAATCTTACAAATCAAGAATTGTCAGAAGAAAAGATAAATTCATTTTTTGATGCTATGCCGGAAACAGCTTAATTAAAGGGAGCGAAACTTAATTTCGCTCCTACGTTAAAATTAATTTTTGACTTTAAATTATTATATTAATTACATTATTGAATAAATCAATTTCACAATAAAAAAGAATTATGAGTTACAGATTAATTCCGGTTCAGAAAAAAGAAGATATTCCTGAAATTTATTTGAACACACCAATTCAAGAATTACTTGAATATCATAATCTAAATAAACCTTATGAAGAAGTAACACATGCGGAACTTTTGGTTGGAATGTGTATGGATAACAGGAAAAAATTAAAGATTCCTGAAAACTTTGCATTTATTATAAGAACGGGCGGAGCAAATTTAAGATACAGCGAATTTAAAGTTTCATACGCTGTAGCAATTGGCGGAGTTTCTACAATAGCATTAATTGCTCACACAAATTGCGGAATGGTAAATTTGGTTGCACGGCGCGAGCAATTCATCGAAGGCTTAATTAACAATGCCGGCTGGGATAGGCAGTGGGCTGAAGAACATTTTCTGCATTTTGCGCCGATGTTCGAAATCGGAAATGAAATTGATTTTGTTCTAAGCGAAGCAAAAAGATTGCGCCTTCGTTATCCCAAAATTAATGTGGTACCTTTACTTTACAAAGTAGAAGATAATTTCCTTTACTGTATAAAAGAAGGATGAAACTTTTATTGAAATATCATTTTAAAAAATATTTTGTCCCGGAAGGAAATTTCCCTCCGGGATTTTTGTAAAATCTTTATTCTAACTGAAAAATTATTTCTCTTCCAGTTTGAACATAATTGGTAAAACTAATTCAACCGCAACGTTTTTCCCTTCATTTTTACCGGGGATGAATTTCAAATCTTTCACAACACGAATAGCTTCTTCATCCAATCCGGATCCCAACTTATTTATAGTATGCGGATATGTAACATTTCCGTTTTCATCTACCGTAAATTCAACTAAAACTTTTCCTTGAATCTTATTATTTTTTGCATCTTCCGGATATTTAATATCACTTATAATTTTTTCTATTAGTGCAGAAAATCCACCCGGATATTCCGGCATAACTTCAACTTGTTTGTCCGCAGATTTATTTTTCTTATCCTGTGCAAAAGAATCTACGGGATTTGCAAACGTAAAGAATAAACTAACAGCTAATAAAACCAATACTGTTTTCATAATTCTCTCCTTTATTTTAATGAGTTGTTTATTGTAAAGATGGATTGAACATAAAAATGTTTCCGGGTGTGAAAATTTTTTATACTTCCGATTTTGATTGACGAATGTGAAAAATTAATTAGCTTATAAATATTATTCATTTTGAAAATTATTAAATTGAATAATTATTTTTAAACCGGAGTGAAAATGGAAACTGCGTTAATTACGGGCGCATCAAGTGGAATTGGATTTGAGCTTGCTAAAATCATGGCAGCAAAAGGTCACGATCTGATTTTAACTGCGCGCAGCAAAGAAAAGCTTGATATTTTGGCACATGAACTTTTTTCTAAATACGGTAGAAAAATTACTGTTATTGATACTGATCTTTCCGATGTTCAAAATTGTAAAAAAGTTTTTGATGAAATTGATGAAAGAAAAATTCATGTTGATATTTTAATAAATAATGCCGGTTTTGGTGATTACGGATTTTTTCATCAAACCGATTGGCAAAAAGAATATGATATGATCGAACTGAATATTTCTTCACTTACTTTTTTAACAAAACTGTTTGTTAAAGAAATGATAAAATATAAAAGCGGAAGAATTATGAATGTAGCTTCAACCGCTGCGTTTCAACCGGGACCAAAAATGGCGGTTTACTATGCAACAAAAGCTTATGTGCTTTCATTCAGTCAGGCGATTGCAAATGAGTTAAAAGGTTATAATATAACAGTAACGGCGTTATGTCCGGGACCGACAAGATCTGGATTTCAAAGCGCTGCAAATCTGGATCATTCAAAATTATTCCATTCAAAAAGAATTCCAACATCAGAAGAAGTTGCAGAATATGGTTATGAAAAAATGATGAAAGGAAAACAAGTTGCAATTCCCGGAACAATGAATAAAGCCGGTGTAATTGGCGCAAAACTTTTACCGCGAAAATTAGTAACTAAAGTTGCACGTTTAATTCAGGATAGTAAAAAATAATTCTTATAAAAACTAAACTATAAGTTTAAATTTTTTTAGAAAACAAATTGTTAGGATAATTAATTCATTGGCGCTTTAAATTTCAAAACGATATTTTTGGAATAAAAATTTCAGGCGTTACAAAATTGAATTATAAAAAATACTTGATCATTGCTGGTTTTCTAATTTCGTTCTTTCCATTTGTTGATCCGCCGGTTGCTTTGCTTTTCGGAATTATGCTTGCAATATTTTCGGATAATCCATATAAAAAAGAAACTTCCAAATTAACTCATAAAATGCTGCAATTTTCCGTAGTTGGATTAGGATTTGGAATGAATGCGGTCTCTGCAATTGAAGCAGGAAAAAACGGATTTATCTTTACTTTAACCGGAATCGCTTTCACATTTATTTTGGGAATTATACTTTCAAAAATTTTAAAGGTTGAAAGAAAAACTTCAATGCTTATTTCATCAGGGACTGCTATTTGCGGCGGAAGTGCGATTGCGGCAGTTGCTCCGGTAATTGATTCGGAAAATGAAAAAACTTCCGTTGCGCTGGGAGTTGTTTTTATTTTAAACAGCGTTGCCCTCTTGATTTTTCCTGCGATCGGAAAATATTTTAATATGAGTCAAACTGAATTTGGATATTGGGCGGCAATTGCAATTCATGATACAAGCAGTGTTGTAGGAGCTGCGGCACAATTTGGAAAAGAAGCGCTACAAGTTGCAACTACTGTAAAACTTGCACGCGCGCTTTGGATAATTCCGGTGACTTTTATCGCAGCCTTATTTTTTAAGTCCGAAATTAAGAAAATCAAAATCCCATATTTCATTTTCGGATTTATTGCAGCCGTAATTATCAATTCATATTTCACACAATTTCACTCAATTTATGAATTTATTTATTTTATTTCGAAAAGAGGTTTGGTTGCAACTTTGTTTTTGATCGGAACAAATCTGGATCCTAAAACAATACGCTCAGTCGGATTTAAGCCTTTATTGATGGGCATTTTATTGTGGGTAGTTGTTTCTGCCGGAAGCTTGCTGATTATAAAATTATAAACCGGAGAGAAGTAATTTCCCTCCGGTCTAATTGATCATCAAATTTTACATTAGTTCTTTTTTCTTGTCAGCTATTTTTTTTCCTATTTCATCAAGTTGTCCTTCATCCATAATTTCCTTAACCTTAACAAACATTTCCTCTTCTTCTTCTTCAATATGATGATCAATATTTTCTTTTAAAACTTTTAACTTTGCTTTCCATCTGTCGCTGTCTTTATTGTTATTTGTCAATTCTTTTATCAAAAGTTTAGCAACATGATGTTCTTCATAGCCTTCCAAAGTAACATCGTGTGTTTTTTTCTCGTTAACAATAGAAGGATAAAAAACTGTTTCTTCGATTTCCATATGAACTTCAAGTTCTTTTTTTAATTCTTCAAAAAGATCATCAACTTTTTTTGAATTCTCATTTTCCAAAGCTTTTTCAATTTCCTCAAAAAGATCTTCTGCCTTTCGGTGGTCTTTTTTTAATAATTCGATCGCATTCATTTTTCAACCTGTAATTATTGTTCTTTAAATTCAAAATAATTTGATTTTTGTATTTTGCAAGAAAAAAATTTTCTGTTAGATTTTATAGAATGTAAATATTTAAATATTTGAGGTCCCCTTTGGAGAATTCAGTAATTAAAAAACTGAAATTGAATAACGATCAATCTAATTTTATATTAAATTTACCAGAAGAATTTTCGGAATTGTTAAATAAAAACAAAATTAATTTTTCTGAAAGACCAAATGAAAAGATAAATTTCATTTTGGTTTTTGTAAAAAGTAAAGATGAATTGGATAATATAACCAGAAACTTAACCGAAATTATTCATTCTGCGGAATATGTCTGGTTTGCTTATCCGAAAAAATCTTCAAAAAAATATAAATGCGATATTTCACGCGATAACGGCTGGGAAATTTTGGGAAATCTCGGACATGAAGTAGTTTCACAAATTTCAATTGATGAAGATTGGTCAGCATTAAGATTCCGCAAAGCTGATCAGATTAAAAATTTTAGCCGTTCATTTGCGTTAAGCGAAAAGGGAAAAGAAAGAATTGCAAAAAGAAAATCTGAATAAAAAATTCTTGATAAAACTTTGGATTGAATTATGACATATTTATTCCTGATTTTAGGATTTGCTTTACTGATCTTGGGTGCAGAATTTTTGGTAAAAGGTGCATCAAGAGCAGCCGGAGCATTGGGAATTCCATCTTTGATAATCGGACTTACAGTTGTTGCATTCGGGACAAGCGCTCCGGAAATGGCTGTAAACATAATTTCTGCAATCTCCGGACAAGGCGATATCGGTTTTGGAAATGTGGTTGGCAGCAATATTTTTAATGTACTTTTTATTTTAGGAATTTCAGCAATTATAATTCCGCTTCAAGTTTCAAAACAGCTAATAAAAATTGATGTACCATTGATGATAGTTGTTTCTTTTGTGATGATGATCATGGCACTCGATGGAAAAATCGGAATGATTGACGGGATAATTTTATTTGGAACCGCAGTTGCGTACACAATATTTTTAATTAGAGAAGGCAAAAAAGATAATTCAGATCCTCAAACAAATGATATTGAAGCGGCAAAATCTTCCCCGTTAAAATTTTGGATTACAAATATTGGATTTGTGATTTTCGGAATCGGATTATTGATTTTAGGATCTCGCTGGCTTGTAAACAGTTCAATTGAAATTGCCCGCGCATTTAATGTCAGCGAATTGATAATAGGACTTACAATTATTGCTGCAGGAACTTCACTTCCTGAAGTTGCAACTTCAGTTGTGGCAAGCATTAAAGGTGAAAGAGATATTGCAGTTGGTAACGTAGTTGGAAGCAATATTTTCAATATTTTACTTGTGCTTGGACTTTCATCAATTTTATCAGGTTCAGGAATTCCGGTTAACGATGCGGCTCTAAATTTTGATGTTCCTGTTATGATTGCAGTTGCTGTTGCGTGTTTGCCTATTTTCTTCACGGGAAATTTAATTGATCGCTGGGAAGGAATTTTATTTCTGGTGTATTACATAATTTATACAGGATATTTGGTTTTAAGTGCTTCGGAACACGATTCTATCAATAAAGTAAGCCTTGTTATGGGATATTTTGTAATTCCACTTACTGTTATAACTTTGGCAATAATAAGTTACAGAAGTTACAAAAAACAAAAAGTAAAATGAAGCTGAAAATTTTGTTTTTATACTTGTAGAATTATTCATTTTCTATTTAAAAGATTTCAAAATATCAGTTATGTAAATGTTATTAATCAAACTATTTTCCGAAATAAAATTTCCTTATAAAATTATTAAACCTTTTCATAAAAATTTTCTTGCTTAAATGAAATAAATATTGAATTAAAGAATATTTCCTTTAGATTTATTTTAAGGGCAAAAATTGAGAAAAGGATTATGAACAGATCAAAAAGAAAAGTTTGGGCGGCAACAGGAATTATAATTTTAATAGCGTTAATTTTTCTCGCTTTTAAATTTGATCTATACAAAACAGGCAAACATCATCTAAAAAATATCTTCATTAAACCAAATATTTCATGGGAAAAAACTTCTCCGGAAAAAATCGGACTATCAAAAGATTCTTTTTCAGATTTTGAAAAAAAATTAGCTGCACGTAAAACCAAAGGATTTTTGATCATTAAAGATGATAAAATTATATACGAGTGGTACGCAAAAGGATATCATTATAACGATAAATTCGGCGTTGCTTCATTATCAAAAGCAACAGTCGGCGCACCTTCATTATTGATTGCACTTGAAAATAATTATTTTAAACTTGATGATAATGCAAGTTTGTTTATTGATGAATGGAAAAGCGATTCTGCAAAATCACAGATAAAAATTGAACAATTAGCTTCTTTTATTTCCGGATTTGATGATTCCCGCGAAACCGGAACTTTGCACGGTAATGAAACCGGCTGGAAAAAAGAATATTGGGAAAAATCAAATAACAGATTTGTAGCCGCAATAAATAAAGCTCCGGTAATATTAACACCGGGAACAAAATTAAAATACAGTAACCCTGCTGTAACTTCTTTGGGCTACATAATAGCAAAATCAATTAAAGAAAAAGAAAATAAAAATTTCTCTGAATTTCTTTATGAAAATTTTTATAATCGAATTGGAATTCCGGAATCAGATATGCAAATCAGTTATGGAAAAGATTTCAAATACAATAATATTAATGTTTATGAAATTGGAGGCGGTGCAATTTTTACTTTAAGGGCACTTGCAAGGATAGGAAATTTCTATTTGAAAAAAGGAAATTTGAACGGCAATAAAATTGTTGAAGCTGAACTTGTTGATCGCGCAATGAGTTTTCAATCTGATAATCAGATCGAAATTCCGGAAGGATTTCCCGCACCCGGATTGTTGGGATGGAACAATAACAACGGCGTATTTGCAAATATCCCTGAAGATGCTTTTATCGGGATGGGCGCAAATCACGAAGTGCTTGTGGTTATTCCAAGTATGAATTTAATTGCGGTAAGAGTTGGTAAACCTTTGAACGGCACGCATTGGGCAGATTATTCGGCAATGGAAAAAACATATTTGATTTGGCAAGATCTTGAAGAATATTTCTTGAATCCGCTTATGGAAATTTTGCTGCAAAAAAATTAACTTTATCCTTTTCTAAATTTTGAAGAGGATAACGTGAAATTTGTTCAGGAATTTAAGGAATTCGCAGTAAAAGGAAATGCGCTTGATATGGCTGTGGGAATTATTATCGGCGCTGCATTCAATAAAATTGTAAACTCATTGGTAAATGATATCATAATGCCGCCAATCGGTTTAATGCTCGGCGGCGTTGAATTTAAACATCTTCAGATAATACTTCGCAAAGCTTACATTTCACAAACAGGAGAAGAAATTCCGATCGTTGCCGTTAGATACGGCTCTTTTATAAATACTGTAATTGAATTTCTTATAATTGCGCTTTCAGTTTTTGTTGTAATAAAAGTTATGAACAGAATAATAAATTTCCGTGAATTAAATTCGAAAAAAACTTCTTAGAAATTTTAAAGTTTTTATACAGAAAAGTTTAACAGGGAAAAATTTAATTCCGGCGGAAACATTTTCTTTTTTATTTCATCTTTAACATAAAGACCGGAAAAATTTTGAAAGAAAATTCCGAATTGCTAATAGAATTTACTTTGATCTATAACCGTTACAAATCGGGCTTGTATTATTATGTGCTTAAAATGCTCAACGAAAAAATGGTTGCAGAAGATATTCTTCAAAATGTTTTCATGAAGCTGTACAAAAATTTACCGTTAATTGAAAATAAAGAAAGTATCTCTTCATGGCTTTATACAACAGCCCGGAATGAAATTTATGAGCATTTAAGAAGAAAAAAATCCAAACCGGTTTTTTATCTTGAAGATGATTTTGATGTTCGCGATGAAAATAATTTGGAATCGTTAATTGATAATAAGGAAATTCAAAAAACAATCGAAATTGAAATTGAAAAAATTCCTGTCGAACAGAAAGAAGTTTTTCTTTTAAAAGAATATTCGCAATTAAGTTATAAAGAAATTTCTGCAATACAAAATATTGATGAAGAACTTGTAAAAAGCCGTTTATTTAAGGCACGGAAAAAGTTAATAACCAGATTATCAAAAATATTAAATGAGAATAAAAATGAATTGTGAATCATTTCAGGATAAAATTCAAAAATATAATGACAATGAATTGGAAAAAGGATTTGAACCAATACTGTTCGAACATCTTTCCAAATGCGGTGAATGCAGGGAATTTATGAAATCGCTGAACGTCATTGAAAATTATATAGCTGCTGAAAGAAATAGTTTTCCTGCGGAATTAGATGATAAAATATTAAAAGAAATATCGAATCAAAATTATTCCGCAAATAAAATTTCTACCGGAAAAATATTCAGAAAAATGAATTATCAGACTTATTTTAATTTCGCGTTTGCATTGATTTTATTGGCTATGCTGGTGTTTTTTACCGGCAGGGATGAAGATCTGAAAAGTGAAATTGAATTTTCAAAAAATTTGATCGAGCAAAAAGAAAAGGAAATTCAATTGATGCAAAATGCGTTAAATGAGATTACCGTCAAAACAAATTACGAAAATGAAATTGTTGTAACCACTTCTTTATAGAGGTAAAAATGAAAAATTATTTTATTGGATTTTTGCTAACATTGATTTTTATAGCCGGCTGCAAAGATGAAATTTATGTAATTCCAAATTACGATAGCGAATATACAAATCTTCAAAAACACGAATTGCCAAAACAAAAATTAAATGGTAATGAAATTTCATTTGATGAATTTGTTGAACATAAATTGAAACAAATGGAAACTGATCTAATTGAAAAAAAATATGATTACAGATTATACATTGACGAAGAAGGCAAAATAAAAAATGTGAAAATTAATAATTCCACCGGAAAGGATTTTGATGATAAATTAATTTCAAATATGAAGAACTGGGAATTTGAGCCTGCAATTAAAAACGGCAATAAAATTAAATTCAGTTATGATTTAAATTCTAAAATTAATTTTTCTCGTTCCGGAAATAACATTAATGAAAGTGAATTTCTGATAAATGCCGATGAAATGCCGCAGCCGGTTGGCGGAATTGAAGCAATTCTAAAAAATATTGTTTATCCTGAAGATGCAAGAAAATCCGGAATTGAAGGCAGGGTTTTAGTAAAAACTTTTCTTGATGAACAAGGAAATGTTATAAGCACCGGAATTTTAAAAGGCGAAAATGAAAGTTTGAACAATGCTGCTCTCAGCGCTATTGAAAAAGTGAAATTCACTCCCGGCAAAGTAAACGGAACTCCCGTAAAAATGCAGATCGTAATTCCCGTTGCATTTAAATTGGATAGCTAAAATTTATCTTCTTTAGAAATTTCTTTTTCGATTGATCTTAATTTATTTCTAAAATCATTTAAATCGGTAATTATTGTCGCATTGATTTCCTTTGCGGCATCTGTATAAGAATGAGCGGCTTTTCCGCCGAAAATAATTTTTACTTTTTTGTTAAGCTTCTCTTTTAATTTTGTAAGCTCGTTGAAAAGTACAAAATCATAAGCCGGATAAACAATGCTCAATGCTAAAACATCTGAATCTGAATTATTAACAGTTTCAGAAATTTCATTTATTGGAAGATCGCTCCCCAAATAGATCAAATTCCAACCTTCTGAAGCGGCAACTAATGAAACAATAAGCGCGCCTAATTCATGTTGTTGACCTTTGGGAGCTGCCGTAACTAATTTAGGTGAAATTCTTTTCGGACGGTAAATATTGATCAGATTTTTTAGGAAATTCTGAATTACTGCAGTTGCCAAATGTTCCTGAGCAATTTTCAATTTTCCCTGATGCCAATTTTCACCAATCTCGTAAATTAAAGGCAGCAAAATTTCATTTATCAATTCAAGATTTGTAAATTCAATTGAAGCACGTTGCAAAATTTGATATAGATCACTTCCATTATAATTTTTTATTGCATTCATGCAGGCTTCAATTGTTTTAGTATCTGCAGAAAATTTACTCTCGTTAACGCTCCCGGTAATTCCTTTTGTAATAAGATTTTGAAGTTCGGGAATTTCCAGATTGGCAATATTGCTGATATTAAATCCTGATTCAGTAAGATTTTTCAGCAATTTTAACTTTTCGATATCACTTTCAGAATAAACGCGGCGATTTGTATCCGTACGGTTTGGAACAACCGCATTATAACGATTTTCCCACGCGCGAATTACAAACTGGCTTAATCCGGTTTGCTTTGAAACTACATTTATTGTAAAAAAAATTTCTTTTTCCATAAATCAAAAATAAAAAATGTATAGAAAATGTCAAATATAATTTGATGTTGTAAAATAATTGTATAAAATTACTAACGCTGGGAACTTTTAATCTTAGACATAAGTTATACAATTATTAACCAACATAAAATAAAAAAGGAGTCCATAATGAGATCGTTAGTTAAATTAGGAATCGGCGCTTTTTCCATAGCACTGTTTTTGGCGTTTTCTTTTACAAATCTTTATTCACAAACTGCGCGGGTACAAGTAATTCATAATTCCGCAGATGTTGCAGCATCTAATGTTGATATTTATTTAGGTGAAACTCTTTTATTAGATGATTTTGCTTTTAGGACCGCATCGCCTTTTATTGATGCTCCGGCTGAAACTCCAATTACAATTAGTGTGGCTCCGGCAACCAGCACTTCTTCAACTGATGCAATTGCAAATTTCAATTTCAATCTTGAAGCAAACAAAACTTATGTTATTATAGCAAACGGAGTTTTGGATAATTCCAAATACAGTGAAAATCCTGACAATCAGGAAATAAATTTTGATCTTATAGTAAATGATATGGCGCGTGAATCCGCTGAAGATCAAAATAATGTAGAGTTTTTCGTTCTTCATGGTGCAACTGATGCGCCCGCTGTTGATATTTACGCAAGAGATGCAGCAAAATTGGTAAGTAATGCAAAATATAAAGATTTTACTGAATATATTTCCGTGCCTGCTGCCAAATATACTTTAGACATTACTCCGGCTAATGATGAAAATACAATTGTTACTTCTTTGGATGCTGATCTTACAAGCTTAAAAGGCGGCAGCGCGGTTGTATTCGCTTCCGGATTTTTAGATCCTTCTTCAAATGAAAATGGCGCTGCGTTTGCCGTACTTGCAGCTTTACCTGATGGAACAGTAATTACATTAAATCCTGTTTCAAATTCTGAAACCGCTCGCGTTCAGATAATTCACAATTCACCTGATAAGAACGCAGCGGTTGTTGATATTTATTTAGATGAAACACTTTTACTAAATGATTTTGCATTCAGAGCAGCTTCTCCATTTATTGATGCGCCTGCTGAAACAGATTTTCAAATAGGAGTTGCACCTGCAAACAGTACTTCTTCAGATGATGCGATCGCAAAATTTGATTTTAACCTTGAGGCAAATAAAACTTATGTGGTTGTTGCAAGCGGTGTTCTTGACACTTTGAAATATAAAAAGAATCCTAATGCAATTAAGATCGGTTTCGAATTAATCGTTAATGATATGGCGAGAGAATCTGCTGAAAATCAGGATAATGTTGAGTTCTTTGTACTTCACGGTTCAACAGATGCTCCGGAAGTTGATATTTATGCACGCGGAGTAGCAAAGTTAGTGAGCAAAGCAAAATACAAAGATTTCACAGATTATATTTCTGTTCCGGCTTCAAATTATATTCTTGATATAACCCCGGGTGATGATCCAAATACGATTGTTACATCACTTACAGCTGATCTGAGTACACTTCAAGGCGGAAGCGCCGTAGTTTTTGCATCGGGATTTTTAGATCCGGCTTCAAATGATAACGGTGCAGGATTTGCGGTTCTGGCTGCGTTACCGGATGGAAATGTTGTTTCTCTAAATCCCGTTACAAATGTTGAAGAAGATAAAGCTTTTATTCCGGAAAAATTTGAATTGATGCAAAATTATCCCAATCCTTTTAATCCTGTAACTTCAATTTCATACAGCATTCCTTCTGCCGGCGCTGTTGAACTTAAAGTCTATAATCTTCTTGGAAAAGAAGTAGTTGCTCTGGTAAATGAATATCAGGAAGCGGGAAATTATAGAATAGATTTTGATGCCTCAAATCTTTCAAGCGGAGTTTATCTTTATACAATAAATGCAGGCACTTTTAATTTAACAAAAAAATTAATGCTTCTTAAATGATCATATTTATATGATAAATCCGGAAAATCTTTTACATTACTCTAAAAGATTTTCCGGATCTTTTTATGATCAAATTATATCAGCAAAAATCTATAGGAAATAAATTTTATATAACTAAAAATAAAACCGAATGAAAAAAATATTTTACTTTTTACTTATAATTACATCAACATTAATAAGCCAGGAAAAAACAGGATCAATTTCAGGAAAGATAATTGACCAATCCACTAAACAGCCCCTGTCCGCAGCAAATGTTTTATTGCTCGAAACAAATTACGGAGCTGTTTCTAATAACAATGGCGAGTTTGTAATTTCAAATGTCCCTGTCGGAAATTATAAAATCCGTGCTTCTATGATAGGTTATAAATCCGTAATCAAATCAGATGTGGTTGTTCATACAGGAAAACCTGCAATCGTAAATTTTGAATTAGGCGAAACTGTTATTGAACTTTCGGGAATTGAAGTTACTTCAGATTATTTTCAAAAAGATCCCAATGAAGCAACAAGCGTTACAAATTTTACGTATGAAGAAATCAGACGCGCTCCCGGCGGATTTGAAGATGTTGTACGCGCGCTTTCGGTATTGCCCGGAATTGCGCAAGCCGATGCCGGAAGAAATGATCTTATCGTCCGTGGCGGCGCTCCTTCAGAAAATTTATATGTCGTAGATGGAATTACTGTACCTAATATAAACCATTTTGGAAGTCAGGGTGCAACCGGAGGTCCCTTAAGTTACATTGATCTTAATTACGTTGAAGGAACAACATTTTCAAGCGGGGGATTCTCAGCGCTTTACGGCGATAAATTATCATCAGTTTTGAAAATAGACCTGCGCGATGCCCGGAATGACAGGATTGGCGGCAAAGCAAATATTTCTGCAACGCAATTCGGATTAAGCGCCGAAGGTCCTATCACTGAAAATTCCGGTTTTATTTTTTCTGCCAGAAGAAGTTATCTTGATTTTATTTTTAAGGCGGCAGGATTTGGATTTGTACCTGAATATTACGATGTGCTGACAAAATTTAATTACAATTTTGATAAGCGGAATTCACTTTCGTATATATTTATCAGTGCTTTTGATAATGTTAAATTTTTTAATGAAACTTCTGATCAGCGTTATTCAAATTCCAGAACATTGGGAAATGATCAAATTCAATATGTAACGGGATTGAATTTCAGACATCTTTTTAATAAAGGTTTTTATAAAATCAGTCTTAACCGGAATTATGTTGACTATAATTTTTCACAAAAAGATTCACTTCAAAATCCGATCTTCTTAAATAAATCTTTGGAAGCGGAAAATAATTTAACTGCAGATATTTTATACAAAATAAATCCGGCTTCAGAAATTACTAGCGGCGCTGCAGTAAAATTAATAAAGTTCAGAGCTGATGTAAAATTTCCTGCATTCGTTACAACTTTCGGTGATACATTAACTTTAAATGAACTTTATGTTAAAGATAATTTTATAAAATCAAATGCATTTGCGCAGTTCAGTACAATTTTCAAAAATAAAATTAAAGCAAATATTGGCGCACGTGTTGATTTTTTTAGCGGAATTGAAAAATCATTTTCATTAAGTCCGAGATTTTCACTTTCATATTTGATAACTGATCTGACAAGTTTGAATTTTGCAAGCGGAATTTTCAAACAATCGCCTTCATACATTTGGCTTAAAGGAAATGAACAAAACAGAAATTTGAAAATGATTGAAGCAAATCATTTGGTCTTGGGATTAGAACATAAAATCAGAAAAGATGTTTTGCTTAAACTGGAAGGATATTTAAAATATTATAAGAATTATCCGGCGAGCCAATTACGTCCTTATTTAGTTTTAGCAAATACCGGCGCGGGTTTTAGCGGAAGTGAAGATAATTTTTCATCATTCGGATTAGAACCGCTTGTAAGCGAAGGTAAAGGAAATGTTCGCGGACTTGAATTTTTAGCACAAAAGAAATTTTCGGAAATTCCTTTATATGGAATTTTCAGTTTAACTTACAGTGAAGCAAATTTTACTGCCCTTGATGGTATTGAGCGAAGAGGAAATTATGATCAAAGCTGGATAATAAATTTAAGCGGCGGTTATATCTTCAATGAAAAGTGGGAAGCCAGCGCAAAGTTCAGATATGCTACAGGAAAACCTTACACGCCTTTTAATTTTGACGGAACTCAAAATGTTGAATTTTATAATTCAGTTAGAACAAATCCTTTGCATAGTTTGGATGTACGAGTTGATAGAAGATGGAATTTTGAGTCATGGAATTTAATCGCATACATTGACGTGCAAAATATTTATAACAGAAATAACGTAAGTTTTATCCGCTGGGATGCGCGTGAAAATAAAGTTGATGAAGATTCATCAATTGGAATTTTGCCTTCAATCGGTATAACAATTGAGTTTTAGGTGATTAAAAAAGGCACTTGATTATTAAGGTAATAAAATTAGATTTCGGGTATAATTTAATGAATATTAGTTAAATAATATTCAAAAATAGCATTGTAAAAATTAAATCGGACTATTCATCTTTACTTTTATAAAAAAATGTTTTGTTAAGTGCATTTAACGCTTGACAAAAATTGCTAGAATATTAGATTGTAAGTGAAAAGACATAGGGTACTATTTTGTCTCTATGTCAATTCAATAACAATAACTAACAACAATAATTTTTCTATTTTACCGAAAAACAAAGTGTTGAAATTATATTTCAATACTAAGAGGGCAATTAAATGAAAGTATTAATACTACTCTTCGTTGTATTATATTCCTTTCCTTTATCTATTTTCTCCCAAAGGTTAAATCCGGGAGATGGTGTGCGAATTTCCTTTTTCAATATTACTGATCAAATAACGGGTGATTATTTTGTGCAGGAAGATGGATTTCTACAATTACCTTATATTGGAGATATTCAGACTTCATCCCGTGAATTCAGTGTTGTAAGAACATTGATACATCAAAAATATGATTCTCTTTACAAATCCCCAGAACTAAATATCCAGCCTCTTTATAAAATATATATTTTCGGCGAGGTGCGAAAACCGGGCTATTATTATTTTACAGGGGTTGAAAAACTCTCTGATCTTATTGCAATTGCAGGCGGTGAAACAAGTGATGCCGATCTTGATGATATAAAGTTGATCCGGAATAATCAAAATATGGAAGTAGATGCAAATTCCTTAATAAAAAAAGGAAGTGGATTAAGTGATATCGGTTTACTTTCGAGCGACCAAATTTTTGTGCCGCGTAAGTGGTGGGTGAGTTTTAGAAATACAACTTTTATTGTTTCGGGCATTGCTGTTTTGGCTACCGTAGTAGGATTATTTGTCAGATAAAAAAGAGGGATAAAAGTGCAACATAATTCAAATTTTCAAAAGAAGAATGATAAATCATTTGATGATCTTCTTCAAATAATAATGAGAAAAAAATATTATCTAATCGTATCCCTAATTATCGCAGTTTCAATTGCCTTCCTTTATAACACCTTGAGTCCTAAAATTTATCAAACCGCTGTATTATTAAAAAAAGAAAATCAAGATAAGAAATCATTTACGACCAGTAATATTAATGGTTATATGATGATGAACAGCAATGATGAAGTTGAAACTGAAATCGAACTGGTAAAAACAAATAATGTTTTCAATAGTGTTATTGATGAATTAAAATTAAACCTGAAAGTTCAGAAGATTGAATATAGTGACGGATCCATAAAAAAAATAAACTCTTATTTATTTCCTTATATCGAAGAAAATGAAAAAGAACTGCCGAAATTCAGTAAAGTCTTTTTCGGGAATGATATTGAAAATCTGAATATGATAATTGAAAAAAGGGATGAGAACAAATTTAAAGTAACATACCAAAAACCGGAAGAAGATAAATTTGATAATTTTTGGATAGAAGATGTTTTCAAGTTTAATGATGCTTCTTTTTCATTTAGTTGGGATAACGCAAAAGTAGGTGATAAACTATACTTTAAATTTAATGATGATAAATCATTGATCTCCGAACTAAATAAAATTGTTGAAGTAAAAAGAAAATCAAAAACTGATTTAATTGAGATTGAAGTTTCATCTACATCTCCAAATACAGCAATGCAAATTGCAAATACAATGGCAGATCAATTTAAAGAATCGAGATTAAAACATAAAAAACAATCAGTTTCTTACTCTTATGAATTTTTAGATAATCAAATAAAAGAAATTGGCGAAAAGCTTAAAGTAGTTCAGGATTCTATAACTCAGTTCAAGGCAAGATCCCATATAACAAATATTACTGATAACAGCAGGGATCTGATACAAAGAATAACTGAACTGGAAGCAGAAAGAGTAAAAACAAATTTAACTTTGATTGATTATGAAAATAAAATTTATGAAATACAGGAACACCTAAATAATAATTCTTATGTTGATCAAACATATCTTGCTCCGGATGAAGTAAACAGGCAAAACAGTCCATTTGCTGATCTTCAGCAGCAGCTTTCAAATCTGGAATTACAAAAGACTCAGCTTCTTCAAAAACGAAAAGAAAATCATCCTGATGTAGCAATTGTTACGGATCAAATCCAACAGATAAAAGAAAAACTTGCCGAGCATAACAAAAACACTTTAACCGCTTACAAAATTATTGTTGCTTCCAACGGAAAAAAATTAAATGAAATCAATAGCTTGATCGATAAATACAATCAGAAAATGACAAGCTTGCCGCCACAGGAAAGCAAGTTGGCAGATCTTGTAAGGCAGCAAAAAGTATTTGAAGAAATGTATTCTATTATGCTGGATCAAAAAGAAGAACTTAGAATGGCTGAACTTTCTAAACTTCAGGATATTGCAATTATCGATCTGGCTAAAGTTCCAAGTTCTCCTGTTTATCCTTTATCATTTCTCAATTTGATCATCGGTTTATTCGGCGGCTCAATCATAGGATTTTTTCTGATTTTTGTTACTGAATTGTTTAACAGGAAATTAGTGAATATTTCTTTAATAGAAGAACATTTCAAACTTCCAATTCTTGCTGTGTTCCCTAAATTTTCTCATGCAATAAATAAAAAAATAAGAAAATCCCCGGATTATAAAGAAAAAATTGTAACAGCTTCAAATGATTATAATCTGCATAAAGAATCATACAGATTATTAAAAATAAAACTTTCCTTCATTTTTAAAAATTCAAGAAAAGTTTTCATGCTTACCAGTTTTGAAGAAGATACCGGAAAAACAACTGTTACAGCTAATCTTGCTTTCTCTTTGATACATTCAGGAAATAAAGTTTTGTTAATTGATGCCGATCTTCGCAAAGCCGGCTTATCAACTGTATTTGATCTTCACAAAGACGCGCCCGGAATGATACAATACTTAACATCGAGCAATGAAATTCCTCATATTCATCAAGTAGTTACCGCTGATATAGAAAATAGTAAAGGCTCTTTAAGTATAATCACATCAGGTGGAGTTACACGCAACTCAACCGAAATTATTGATAATGATAAGTTGAAGATCTTATTGAGTCTGCTTGCAAATAATTATGACTACATAATAATTGACACTCCTCCTGTTACCAAAGTGGCTGATACACTTATTTTAGGCAAGGTCTGCAGTAATGCTTTGATTGTGATCAGACCAAATTATACATACCGTGAAAGCATAGAATTAGGTCTCCAGGAAATAAGGGAAGCAAATATAAATGTTCATGGAGCATTGATTAATGCTTGCGATATTGAGAATACATCATTCAAATACAGATATGGTTACGGATATGGTTATTATTACGGTAATGAAAAATCTGATGATAAGTTTCTGAAATTATTTAAAAGAAAAAAACAGTATTAATAAAGTATTGAAATCATGAATTCATTTGAAATTACTGATCCGGTGAAAATTAAAGAGTGGAATGATCAATTATTAGCTTTTAGTGATGCCAATATATTTCATACAACTAATTGGGCAAAAGTTCTTTACGGGAGTTATGGATATAAAACACTAAGCTTTGTGCTGAAAGATAAAAATGCTTTTAAATTCATTCTTCCTGTAACCGAAGTCAATAGCTTTATTACAGGAAAAAAAGGTGTATCAATGGCTTTTAGTGATTATTGCAAGCCTCTGATAAGTAAAGATGCTGATGATCCTTTGGTGTTTCAGAAAATTATTCTAGCTTCGAAGCAATTTAAATGGAAAAGCATTGAATTGCGGGGCGAAAGTAATTTGATAAATCAAAGTTCTTTTTTCTCTAAATATTATGATCATAATTTGTTCTTAGATGATAGTTATGAAACTATAGCTCTTAATTTCAGAAAGAATTATTTAGCAAAAATTAAAAAAGCTAAAAATTCAAATCTGAAAATTGAAATAAATAATGGTGAAAATGTAATTGAGGATTATTATAAACTTCATTGCCTTACAAGAAAAAGACAGGGCATGATTCCTCAGCCATTATATTTTTTTAAGTCCATCTTTCAGAATATCATAAAAGAAAAAATGGGCTTTGTGATCATTATCAAAAAAAATGATTTACCGATTTCAGGAGCTGTGTTCTTTTTATTTAACAAAAAGCTAATATACAAATTCGGAGCTTCAAATTTATTATACAAAGATTATTTTGCAAATTTTCTTTTGTTTGATGAAGCAATAAAATGGGCACTGGAAAGATCATTTACCGAATTTTCTTTTGGAAGAACTGAATTTGGAAATGAAGGTTTATTACAATTTAAAAGCGGCTGGGGGGCTTTGGCCTCACTAATTCATTATTATAAATACGATCTGAAAAATGATCAGGTAGTTCATAGCGGAAATTTCATTAGTAATTTTACAGGAAAAAATTATCTAAAGAAACTTCCCGTTCCATTATTAAGATTAGCAGGAAACATTTTATATAAACATGTTGGATAAGGATAATAATATGAAAGGGAAGTTAGATGAGAGGATGCAGAATTTTTTACAAATTGAAGCCCATAATTCCTAGACCTCTGCAGTTATTTTTAAGAAGGCAGCTTGTACGGTATAAGTATTATTCACATAAAGCAGCGTGGCCAATTGATTTTCAAACTAAAAACATTCCAATCAACTGGTGCGGATGGCCGGAAGGAAAAAAGTTCGCTTTTGTGGTTACGCATGATGTTGAATGGGAAAGAGGGCAAGAGAAATGCTATACTTTGATGAATATTGAAATGGAATTCGGAATAAGATCAGGATATTATTTTGTCCCATTTCGATACGGTGAATCAAGGTTTATACGTAAAGCGTTAGAAGAAAATGGTTTTGAGATAGGAGTTCACGGGTTATATCACGATGGCAGATTATATGAATCAAGAGAAACATTTAATAAAAGAGCAACTCTTATAAATCAGTTCTTAAAAAATTGGAGGTCCGTAGGTTTTCGCTCTCCGGCTATGCACCATAAATTGGAATGGTTGCATGATTTAGATATTGAATATGATCTTTCAACTTTTGATACAGATCCTTTTGAACCTCAGTCAGATGGGGTAAAAACAATATTTCCGTTTTGGGTTGCAAACGGCTCGCCTGAAACAGGATATGTTGAAATGCCTTATACGATTCCGCAAGATTTTACTTTGTTTGTAATTATGCGTCAAAATAATATTGATATTTGGAAAAGAAAAATTGATTGGATTGCGGAAAACGGAGGAATGGTTTTGGTAAATGTTCATCCGGATTACATCAATTTTCATGAAAGGAAAAATATTGAAGAAGAGTATCCGGTAAAATTTTTCACTGAATTAATAAAATATGTTCAGGATAACTATTCAGGATTATACTGGAACGGTTTACCCAAGGATTTGGCTGCATATTTTAAAAATTCAATGCTCAGTTCGATCAAGAATCAAACTGATTATAATATAATTAATCAAGTGGGATAATTATTATGGCTCTTAAAAATCTGCATGATGAAAAACATAAAGCAACAGTTGGAAATTATTTCACTTCCAAAACTGAATATTGGAACGTAGTTTACGATGATGACCATCAAATTGGTAAATCAGCTTCTCATCAAAGAGCAGATATGGTTTTGCGTCAAGAAATTACATTAAGTTTAATTGATAAATATACAAATTCAAAATCTGAAAATATTCTTGATATTGGCTGCGGAACAGGAGTTTTACTGGAATTGCTTTCAAAAAAAGGACATTCAGTTACAGGAATTGATATTTCTGAAGGAATGCTTCAGGAAACAATTAAAAGAATAAAACGAAATCATATTAAAGACGCTCATTGCTATAAAAGCGAAGTTGAAAGCATGCCTTTTGAAGATGGTCAATTTAATTTTATTACTTGTCTTGGTGTGCTTGAATATTTATCAAATGATAATACGGGATTGACTGAAATAAACAGAGTACTTAAAAAAAACGGTGTATTAATAATTTCCGCACCTAATCTTTTTAAATTGAAAAACGTACTCGATCCTTATATCTATTTTGTAAAAGGTTTGAAATATTTAACAAAGAAAAAATCAAATCCATATCTGCAAGATGAAAAATTATCAGAGATAAGCACAAACGAAAATTTTGCAAATAAAAGATATTCATTAAGAAAGATAAAGAAACTTTTCAGTGATAACGGTTATGAAATTCTTTCTGTGCATCCCATAGGATTTGGACCCTTAACTTTTTTTAATAAAAAAATTCTCCCACTGAGTACTTCATTAAAACTTAATGATTTTATTAATAAATTAGTGAAAAAAAATGCACCTAAATTATTAAACCATTTACCAAACAGGTGGGTGTTTTGTTTGAAAAAAACGTAAATAGAATTCCTGCAGTCGTTCTTTCTGCCCATACAATGGGACTGGGAATTATTCGGTCTTTGGGCGTTATGAACATTCCGGTTTATTCTGTTTACTATGAAAAAAAAGATATGGGTTTTGTATCCAAATATGTAAAGGAAAAATTTTATTCTGCACATCCCGAAAATGAAGAACCGAAATTCATTGAAGAATTAATTTCTCTATCAAAAAGAATCGGCAAAAGCGTTTTGTTTCCTGCTGATGATGCAACTTTAACCGCAGTTTCAAAAAATAAAAAGCTTCTGGAAAATTATTTTATAGTCGGCTGTGCTGATTATGATGTAATAAATAAAATAGTTGATAAGCAATATTCATACTCAATTGCTGAAAGAATTGATGTTCCGCACCCGAAAACATTGATCGGAGATAGCATCAATGAAATGGAGATCTCTAAAATACAATTCCCGGTAATTGTAAAACCAGCGAAAAGTCACCTTTATTTTCAGGCTTTTGATAGAAAAATGACCATTGTAAATAATAGTTTTGAACTATTTGAAGAAGTATATAAAGCTCACAATTTAAATCTTGAAGTTGTGATTCAAGAATTAATTCCGGGTGAAGATACACAAGGATATAATTACAATTGCATAATTGAGAACGGCAAAATATCATCTGATTTTACTGCACAAAAAATAAGATATTCTCCAAACGGATTTGGAGTTCCTTGTTCTGTCAAAAGCTGCGAAAGAATTGATGAGTTGAAAATTTACTCGCAAAAGCTTTTAAGTGAATTAAAGTTTAACGGCTATGCATGTCTGGAATATAAATATGATAAGCGTGATTGCAAATATAAATTCATGGAGGTAAACGGAAGATTTAACAGATCAATTTTACTTTCCACAAAATGCGGAATAAATTTTCCATGGCTTATGTATCATAATTTAACAGATCGGAATATCGAACAAATAGATGATTATGAAAAAAATATTTATTGGATAGATTCAACCAGAGATTTATTAATGGTAATTAAAAAAACTATACATAAAGAAAATTTTTCAAAATTGGTTGAGCCATATATCCATAAAAATATTTTTGCGGTTGAAGATATTGAGGATATAAAGCCGGCAATAAAGCGAACTTATGATCTTCTAAAAATGGGATTAAAATTTATTAATAAAAAATTGCACAAAAAAGAAAAAAGGGCATATTATGAGGAAGGACGCTATTCAACTTGAAGAGAAGAGATTAGAAAGCATCAATGAAATTACTGAATATGGTGCCGTTCATGAAAGACACCGGATCTTTCCTGATTTGTTTGAAAATAGAAAACATAAAAATATTCTGGATATTTCTGCCGGTGTTGGAGTTGTTGCTTCTCGGATCAAACAGAATTATGAATTTGAAAAACTTCTTTGTAATGACATCAGTCCAAAGTGTTTGAAAATCTTAGAAGATCAGGGGCTTGAAACTATTTCGTTTGATATTGATGATGATGAAAAGAAATATCCTTTAGATAGTAATTCCTTTGATGCAGTAATTTCACTTGCAACAATTGAGCACTTAATGAATATTGATCATTACTTAGGCGAAATTAATAGAATACTTAAACCTGGAGGAAATTTTTATGTTTCGGCTCCAAACTATTCGGGGTTAACTTATTTACTTCCGTTTTTAATTTCGGGCAGAACTTTTCATAACCCGTTAAATAAAGCAGATCATTATGAATTCTTTGCTCATGTGAAATATTTTACTTACAGAACTTTGCTTGAATATATCAGTACAAAAGGTTTTTCTGCTGAAGCAGTTTATTTAGGTATTCCAAAAGAAAGCACAAAGTTTTTACAATTGAAAAAAACGTCACCTCTAAAAGCAATGACGTTTAAAAACATAATGAACTTTGTTTACAGGTTTTCCTCACCACGTTGGGCTGCCGAACCTGTTATTTGTTTTAAAAAAGATTTAACCGGACAATTTAAAGAACCGAGAAAAGTAATTCTATAAAGTATTAGATTGGAATCACTATGAAAAATATTTGTATGATTACTCAATCTGCTTATCCGCAGGATCCTAGAGTAAGAAGGGAAGCTGAAGCAATTGCAGAAAAAGGATTTCAAGTTGATATTATTTGCCTGCAAATCTATGATCAACCTGAAGTTGAAAGCTTTGGGAATATTACCGCATATAGAATTGTAAGGCGTGAAAGCAAAGAAAGTCTTTTTGATTATTTAACTTTATCAACAAAATTTTTCATAAAAGGATTACTAAAAACTTACAAAATACTTAAAACTAAAAAGTATTGTTTGGCGCAAGCCCACAACATGCCCGATTATATTGTGTTTGCTTTAATATTTTTTAAACTGAAGAAAATTCCTGTAATATTAGATGTACATGATTTGACATATGAATTATTCAATTCCAAATGGCCGGAAAAAGGAAAATTCATTTTGCCAATTATTAAAACCATTGAAAAGCTTTCATATAATTTTGCTGATTATTTGATCACTGTTACTAACGGTTGTAAAGAAAAAATCCTCAATAAAAATATTCCGGAAAGTAAAGTTTCCGTTGTTCTTAATACTGCAAATCAAAATATTTTTAAATTTGATGAATCCAGAAAGTTCTCTCCAATTAAATTTGGATTAAAACTTATTTATCACGGTACGGTTGCCGAACGTTTCGGATTGCATACTGTTATAGAAGCATTAAGAATAATCAAGAATGAAGCGCCCGGATTACAGTTCTTTATTTATGGCAAATATGATAACAGTTATCTGGAAACTTTAAAGAAAAAAGTTACAGATTATGATCTTATTGAAAATGTTTTTTTTAATGAACAAATTCCGCAGGAACAAGTTTATCAAAAAATTAAACTTTGCGATATTGCCGTTGTCCCCTATGTTGCAAATGATTATATGAATCTGGCACTATCAACTAAATCTTTTGAATACGCTGCATCAGGAATTCCAATAATCTCAACTGAATTAAATTCTATGAAAGAAATTTTTAATGATAAAGAAATTCAATATTATGAAAGTGAAGACCATAATGTTTTGGCTTCAAAAATAATTGAATTATGCGAAAATCCGGAAAGAAGAATTGAAATGGTAAATTCAGCATTTGATTCACTAAAAGAAATTTCAGGATTAAAAATGGCTGAAAAATATTGTGCCATTATTGAAACTTTAACTAAATTAAAGATTCAACCAAATCAGTTAAATGAAGTTGTTTAACTTGAGAATTAGTAAGAGGAAAATATGTCAATAATTATTAATCCAAAAAGCGTTTTAAAGTTCTTATTTACTATTATAATAATCTTGGCTGTACTTTCTCTTATATCCCATTATTATGAAGTAAGTACAAAAGATCACAGATATTTAGCAAACATGTTCAATCTCGATTGGGAAGGAAATATACCCACATGGTTTGCCTCAATGAATATCCTTTTATGCTCAATATTACTTTTGTTTATCGCTGTTTATAAAAAAAGTAAAAAGGAAAAATACCGGTATCATTGGGCATTTTTAAGTTTTATATTTTTTGTAATGTCTTTAGATGAAATTTTGATTTTACATGAACAGACAATCGCTCCGTTAAGAGAGTTTTTTGGTGCAAGCGGAATATTTTACTTTGCATGGGTAATACTTGCACTAATTCTTCTACCAATTATAGCGCTGGCTTACTTAGAATTCGTTCTAAACTTACATGAAAAAATTAAGCCGCTTTTCATAACTTCCGCAATAGTATTTCTTTCCGGTGCATTAGGAATGGAATTAGTTAACGGATATATTTTTGATCAATTCGGAAGGGATAATTATTTGTATGTTACCATGACTGATATTGAAGAAACTTTGGAATTATTAGGCATTGCTTTTTTTACATACACTTTGTTGTTATATATTGAAATAAGTATTAATAGTATCAGATTCAGCATAAATTCCGGAAATATTTCCTTGACGAACAATTTGTCAAATTCAAAATCAGAAGAGCAAACAAAAATTACGGAAATTAATTGATTACCGGAAAAAGTTTACACAATGAATGATATTATTGAAAAAAATATTGCAGAAACCGGAACTACAAAATTAAATTCCAATGTAATTTTTAAAAGTAGTTTTTTCAATAAAATGATTTCCAGTGTTCTGTTGAAGAATAGTGCAATTTCCGCATTAAATCAGGCGATCATTTCCGGAGCAAACTTTTTTGTTGCATTGATCTTAGTGAGAAATGTTGCAAAAGGTGAATATGGAATTTATTCCTTTGCTTTTGCGGTTTTGATGTTTATAGTTTCCGTTCAAAATGCGCTTATTACTACTCCAATGTCAATTCTGCTGGTTGCAAAAAAAGATGAAAAGAAAAACATTTACACATCTTCATTGCTGCTTGGTCAAATTTTAACTGTTATTAGTATAAGTATAATTACAATTGCTGCGGTTTATTTTACGGCAGGAAATTCATTATTTAATGATACAAAAACCGCTACAGTTGCTGCTGTGGCTTTTGCAATTATTGGGGTGCTTTTAAGAGAATTTTTTAGGGCTTATGCTTACGCCGATGAAAAACCTGTTAAAGCTTTGATTCTTGATTCTAAATATATCGCCGCATATATACTTTTCATTTTGATTGCTTATTATTTTGAATTTGTTAGAACTCCATTGGTCTTTCTTTTAATGGGAATTGCTGCTTTAATTTCACCTGCAATTTCGTCACTTGGACTTTCATTTAAAGCAACATTAAAAAGTATAAAATCAAGCTATTCTGAAAATTGGGAATTTGGCAGATGGTCTTTGCTCGGCGTTATGATAACACATATTCAAACTTACAGTTACATTTATCTTTTAAGTTTATTAATTGGAAGTACTGCCGTTGCAGATGCTTCAGCCTCAAAATTACTATTAATGCCGATCGTTTTATTTCAAGCAGGTTGGGGAAATGTAGTTAGACCTTACGGATCAAGACTTAGAGAAGAAAATAAAATGGAAAAATTCTTTTCTCAACAATTAAAGTTAGGCATTGCTGCAAGTTTACTTATCATACTTTACTCATTCATAGTTTATTCTTTTTCGGGTTTACTTAGTGAATATATTTTTACTGAAAAATACAGAGAGGCTTTGAATTATGTTGTTTTATGGGGAGTTGTTTTTGCTATCAACTTTTTTAGAATAAATGCAAGCAACGGATTACAAGTTCTCAAAGATTTCAAACACATTACAATTTATAATTTTTACAGTATGCTTATAACAATTGTTTTATCATATTTTTTAATAATTAAATATGAAGTTGTTGGAAGTCTTATAGCTTTTGCCGTTGGCGAACTTGTTTTGGCTTTGATCTTATGGTATAAATTTAATAAAACAGTTAAAGAATTAATTTAATTATTATTCCCAAAATTTAATTCTAACAAAAAAATATAAGTAAAATATGAAAACAATTTCAGCATGTATTCCTACTTACAAACGTCCTGAATTATTAAGAAAGCTGATCGATAGTTTGCTTAATCAAAATTTACCTGGTGGAATAAAGCTTGAAATTATAATTGCGGATAATGATTCTAAAGAATCTGCCAAAATAATTTTTGAAGAATATCAACACCTTGGTGAAAATATTAAGTATTATGTACAGCCGTTAAAAAATATCAGTATAACCAGAAATTTAACTGTGGAAAAATCCTCAGGTGAAATATTATATTTTGTTGATGATGATGAATTTGCGGATCCTGACTGCCTGTTTCATTTATATGAAACAATGATAAATTATAAAGCAGATGTTGTTTTTGGCAGGATAAAACCTGATTACAATCAGGATGTTCCGGAGTGGATAAAAAAAGGAAATTTTTTTAATAGAAAGGAAGAAGTTACAGGTAGTTTTCCTAAAAACTTAAAAACAGGGAATTGTATTGTTAAAAGATCTGTAGTTGAAAAATTCGAAAAGCCCTTTAATGAACAGTTCGGTTTAACCGGTGGAGAAGATTCTCATCTGTTTAGAAAATTGTTTTATCAAAATTCTAAATTCGTTTTTTGCAGTGAAGCAGTAGTGTATGAATATTATCCGCAAAACAGAACTAATTTTTTATGGTTGATAAAAAGATCTTTCAGGACAGGAAATTCTTTTACACGCAGCCGATTAGAAATTTTTCAAAATAAAATTTCGCTTAAAATTTTATACTTTTTAAAAGCTGTTTTATTTTTTACGATCAGCTTTATTATGGCAATTCTATTTTTACCAATTCGCTCACGTTCAACATTTTGGCTAATGAAAGCATCAGGAAATGCAGGGCATGCGTTTGCGGTTTTTGGTTTTCATTACAAAGAATATAAGTAATTACTAAAATGATAACCGCATTACCATTAAATATTGAAAAGAAACTTACCTTATCAAATCTAGGCAGATTAACTTTTACTCTGTATATTTTCTTTATTTTGTTTGGTGTAAGCTTACCGTTTCAAGGTGATCCTGAAGCAGTTGAAGATATTGTAACTACAAATCCATTTCGACAACTTATTTTTACTGCTTTGTATTTTACCGCTTTTCTTTCAATCATTCCGAAATTTGGAGAGGTAGTTGAATTTATAAAAAAAGAAAAATTTGTAATTCTTTTTTTGTTCTGGACATTTTTAAGTGTAGTGTGGTCAGATTTCGGAACAATTACATTTAAAAGGTGGATTCAGGTTTTTGGTTCGTATGTAGTGATTATAGCAGGTTTTCTTTGCTTTAATGATGTTGAGAAAGTAATTAAAATAATAAAAAATATTTTGATCTTTTATATCATTGTTACTTTGATTTCGGTTTTACTTGTTCCGGAAGCTAAAATTTACGAAGGTGCCTGGCGTGGAATTGCTCCTCATAAAAATCATTTAGGGCAAATAATGCTTATAAGCGCTATAATTTGGTTTGACGAATATAAAAAGGATATCGGAAGTAAATTTATCAATTTCAGTTTTTTCTTTTTATCCGTGTTCACACTATTCGGAAGTAGAAGTACAACTTCAGCTCTCGCGGCATTTTTAATTGCAATGATAGCAGTTGTTATCTTTTTGAAAAATTATGTTAATAAGTACAGAGCTCCATTAGGCAATTTTATTTTTATTATTTTTCTTTTAAGCCTTGCTTTAATCTTTATTTTAACGCCAAATTATTTAATTGCTCCATTAGATTATTTTTTCAATTCATTAGGCAAAGATTTAACATTTACCGGCAGAACTGATCTGTGGGCGAGAGTCCTTGAAGAATTTAAAACCCATTGGGTTTTAGGCGCAGGCTTTCAAGGATTTTGGGTACCCGAAAATCCCGCCGTTCTTTCACTTTACGGAGAATTCCCCTGGTTGCCTTTACAATCACATTCCGGATATGTGGATTTGCTTAATGAAACCGGAATCGTTGGATTCATAATTTTTATATTTATTGTTTCATATTACTTTATTGAAAGGAGTAAATTAAAAATTCAAGATGCTTGGTCATTCATTTTTGTAGCTGTATTAATATTAAATTTTCAGGAATCATCAATTTTTAGAACAAATGTTGTTTCAGGAATTTTCTTTCTGATAGCATATTTAAAAATGTTTTATCATAAAACTGAAATGGAATGAATCCGTGAAAAATCCAAAGATATTGCATTTAAGTTATGATATTCCAAAAGCAAATGAAAATACAGCAACCTCAGCTATTACAGATTTGATCAGAATTTCATCTGCAAAAAGCGATCCGACAATTATTGTGCTTGAAAGAAGTTCGAAAAAATTAAAAACCATTCTTGAAGAAAAAGAAAATAAAATTATTATCAGGGCTTTCGGATTTCCATACGGATTTTATTTGTTAGATCATTTAACTACTGTTTACAATAAGATCCATAGCCATTTCAAACATGATTTTGATTTTGATATAATTCATGCTCATAAATTAACCTTTGAAGGTTATATAGGTTATAAATTAGCTAATCATTATAATAAAAAATTATGGGTTTCGATCCGTCAAACAGATTGCAGAGTTTTAAGATATAGAATTGATCTTGTTCCTGTTGCGTTAAATATTTTAAGGAAGGCAGAAAAAATATTCTATATTTCTCCTTTTATGTTAAAAAAGTTAAAACTTATTTTTGGAGATAAAACTTTTGAAAAGGAATTAAAGAATAAATGTATATTCCTTCCTAATAAAGTGAACGCGGTTAACAGGATTGATAAAAATCATCCTTACAAAAAAAAATATCTGATAACTGCTTTGAGAATGGATAAAAAAACAATAAAAAGAAAAAATATTAAAAGATTGATCTCTGCTATTGAAATCTTAAAAAATGAGCAATTTAAATTTGGAATTATCGGTGATGGTCCTGATAGAAATATTATTGAAGAAATGATCACTAAATGTAAAGTTCAAGATAAAGTTGAAATGTTGGGTTATATTGACCATAATATTATTTCTGATTATTTTAGAAATTCTTCGGCTTTAATTCTTGCTAGCATCGGAGAAACTTTCGGATTAGTTTACGGCGAAGCATTATTAAGCGGAACTCCAATTTTATATTCGAATAATACAGGATTTAACGGAATGTTTGAAGGAATAGGGGTTCCGGTAGATCCAAAATCCGTTGAGTCTATTGCACGGGGAATTCAAGAAATTTTAAATAATAATGAATTTTACAGGCAGAATATTTACAAATTAAATGAGCAGGGGAAATTTGATATTTTCAATGAAGATTATATTCTATCAGAATATTTTAAAGAAATAAATAAAAATGAATTTACGGAACAATTAAGTTCATAAAAAAAGCCTCAAAATTACTTGAGGCTTTTTTTATTTAGATCTTTATGAGTCAGATAATTACTTTAGAAGAATCATCTTTTTTGATTCAACAAAATTATCTGCTGTAATTTGATAAATATAAATTCCGCTTGGCAAATTTGAAGCATTAAATTGTACTTCGTAATTGCCCGGTGCTTTATTTCCATTTACTAAAGTAGTGACTTCAGCACCTAAAGAATTATATACTTTTACAACAACATTTGAAGCTTTTGCAACAGAATATTTTATTTTGGTAGTCGGATTAAACGGGTTAGGATAATTCTGCTCCAATTCAAATTTTACCGGTTTCATTGATGGATCAGTATTATTTACATCTGTTACTGAAAAATCTGCATCACTGGGAACATAACTTGAATCATTTGTTATTAAAAGAACATCTGCATAAACATAAGAAGAAACAAGTGGATTTATTTTTAATGAAATCTTATGTGAACCTGATTCCAGAATTCCTAAACTTAATTTTGAAACTGAACTATTTGTTGTGTCACTTCCGTTTCCATCCCATAGCCATTTATCAGAATTTAAATAGCTGCCGAATAGAAGTTCATCTTGATCATCAACTTTCAAAAATAAATAATTTGTAGAATCACTTCCTTCGTAATAAAATCTTCCCCAAGCAAAATAATTTTCGGTGCTATCTACAGTTAAATTAACTTCAACACTGCTGTTTTCACCTGAAAAATAAGCAACTTGTTTACTTAGTGAACCTGTTTTGCTTGTTAAAATTGCACCGCTGTTAAGTTTTGCAGCATCAAGGCTAAATTTGTGTTTTTTTGCGGTATAAGAGAATTCAGCTTTATTGGAAGTTGAAGAAATTAAATTTCCGGCAAGATCTTTAACATTGCTAACAGTTAATGTATATCTGCTTCCCGATTTTTGTCTGCTTGTCTGCAAATATACAACTTTCGAATTAGCCTCGAGTGTTACTTTTTCAACAACAAGATTATTATTAACTGAATAATTTTTAATATTCAAAGCTTCTGTTTTCGAAATTTCTTCCGAGAAGAAAACTTTTACGGCTCTTGTACTTGTTGCAGTTGCACTTAATAAAGTAGGTTGGGTTTGATCACTGTTAAAGGAAAATGTACCGGAGTTTTTGTCCAATGAAATTACATTTCCTGCCAAATCCTTAACATTTTTAACTATTAAAGTATATGTAACATTTGAGCTGATAGTTTCTGTTTGAATAGTAACTGTTTTCAGATCTGAACCTAAAACAGAACTTTTGACTACAAGATTATTATTTATTTCATAATTTTGAATATTTTCTGCTTCAAGTTTTGAAAGAGATTCTGAAAATACCAGTTTTACTGAAGTTGGACTTACTGCATTTACACTTTCAAGAGTAGGAGGAACAACATCTTGAACAGTAGTGCCTGATTTAATTTCAAAGGCGCCAATATCAAATGCACTTCCCTGAGGTCTGCTAACACCATTTTTATCAAAACTAACAGCCGAACCTAAATTTGTACCTTTATCAATTGCAGGAGAGTTTTCAAAAGGCACATAATTATTGTCCAATTTCGGATCTGTCAAGCTTCCATTTTTTTCAAAACCCATGCTTTTCCAATTTGTATAGGTTTTCACTGAACCAACATAATTTACAGGACTTGCACTCGGTGTATAATAAATGTTATAATCAATATTTGATGGAGTATTAAGTGCTTTATCAAATCTGACCATCGACATATTTCCGGTTGTAATGAAAATGTTGTTCTTAACTACCGCATTCGGATCATCAGTTCTGAAAACATTCATTTGTCCGCCTTTAGCAGTATTATTATAAGCTCTAAATGTCGCTCTGCCTGCATCCAAATTGATGTAACAAATTAATTGTGCTTTTGTATTTGGAGCATAAACTACATTGTTATAGAACGTAAAAGTTCCATATCCGGTTGTAGCATAAATTCCCTGGGCATTGGAAGTTTTATTATTTCTTTGTTCATAATAACCATTTGAAACAGTTAATGATGTATCACGATAAGATTGAATACAATCTGCATGCGGATTTGGATCTTCATTTCCAATTATAATATAATTTCCGTCATAATGATTGTTTCCATTATCCATAGAATAAATTCCATCAGTCTGTTCAGGATAACTTCCTGAAGGTACAATAATAGAATTTTTGATGGCCTTTGAATTCCGGGTTTGGTAAAAATAAATTCCGGCTCTTCTAGTTAAAGTAATGTAATTATTTTCCGCAATTACGTTTGAACCGCCTCTTAAATATATATTTCGACCATCAGATTGAATATCTTCAACTTCAAAATTCATTATCTTTACGTAGCTTTTTCCGCTTGAATAAATTCCATAATAAATAGAATTATTACCATCAATTTTAGGTCTGGCTCCTGTACCGTAAGAACCATAAACAATAAATTTTGAGGAGGTTCCACTTGATGATATAGTTAATTGTTCATTCCAAACTTGACCGCTTCTAAATAATATGCTATCGCCGGGAGCAAATTTTGTTGCGTTTACTTTTGATATTGATCTCCAGGCACCGCCGGGGGATGTTCCAGGATTTGAATCGTTACCATTGGCTTTATCTATATAATAATTCGTTGCGTTAACAGCGTTAATAGAAAGAAAGACAAATAATAAATATAAATATATCCTTTTCATTATTTTCCTTTTAGATTTATAAAACATTTACATTTACATGATCAAAATCAATGCCAAAAAACAAATTGATTTGTGAACATAAAAGCTATGTTTATATAAATCATTGCACAATATTAGACACGTGTACTTATATCAATTATTTATTACTACAAAAAAAATATTCAGTTTTTATAGTAAAAACTTAATTTATTGATAAGAAACAGAAATGATTTTTAGGAAAAAAGATCCGTTAAATTTATTTCATCTGACTTTATTTTTATTCGATCATTCCGAAATTATTTTCAAAATCTTCTATTAATTTTAATGGATCAGGCGAAATTGAAAAGCAGTAAATTGGATATAATATTGAAAATGTTTTTATCGCTTCGATCAAAAAATCGCTTGAATATATTCGCGGATCATCTATTGATAAAGATTTTTGAAGTAAAAACATTTTTAAATTTTTTAATTGATCTAAATGAATTCCCGCATTAAAACTATCTGTTAATAATTTTGAATCTTTTACAAATTCGTAAAGTTCAAATTTATTGTTGATGCCGAATTTTTCGCAAATATTTATTAGCTCTTTTTTATACAGATCAAAATTTTTATAAAAGAAAAAATCCTGCTCTGCTTCCGAGAGTGAATTATTTATGAATAATCCCAACTGGCAACTTTCATGATCAAAATAAATATAAAATTCGCTGTCGAGTTTGAATCTTCCGAAGTGAATTAAAAAATAATTTTTATACGGCTTTAATTGTGCAAAACGCATATCATTATTTATGCGCATCAAAGTTTCATTGAATTTAGGTGCTGTTCTAATTGTGGGATTAAGCCGGTTAAAAAATTCTCCGATGTCTATAACAAATTTACGTGCAGGCTCAACAATTTTATTTTGATATCTTTCACGATTTTTATCAAACCAATTAATGTTATTATTCCGCGAAAGTTCTTTTAAAAAAAGAAAAATATCTTTATTGAATCCTTCAAAATTTGATTTGATTTTTTTCAAAATATTAAATCGGATTATGGTTTAAAAAATCAATACATCATACCGATATTTATTGTTAAAAAGAAACCGCCTAAAGTCTTTTGGTACCTGTTTTCAAGACTTTCAACACCTTCATCAAAAAAATGGATCATATAATAACGTACGTTTATTCCAACCAGATTTGATTTATCAGATCCGAAATTTGCGCCGATTCCAACATAGCCGCCAAGGGTATATTTTGCATGCGCTTTTGAAAATGAACTGAAAAATTCTTTTTCGTATGGAGTGGTAAAAACCATAGTCGGGCCTGCCCCGAAATTTACGTACGGACGCAAATTATCTGCAAGGGTTTTTGAAAACAATCTTTGCTGTAAACCGAAATTAAGCGGAAGCAAAAAAACTCTGTTTTTTTTATTCGGAACAATTTTATTTCCCCAATAATCAAAGTATTCAACTTCGCGCTGATCTTTCGATTCCGAAATTGAAATATCAGTAAAAGCCGTTAGCGTGCTGGAAAGTCTGTATCTGAAAAAAGTGCCTAATCCAAATCCGCCTTCGCTGAACATAAAATCAACTCCCCAGGTTCTTAAAGGAAAAACTTGCGGAGTGCGTTCAGGAGCCATTTCTCCAATCTTCTGAGCGTTTAAACTTAGGAAAGGAATTAGTATTATTGCGAATAAAATTTTTTTCATGTTTCAAGTCGGTTTATTATTTAAATTATCTAAAATTGTAAATGCAAAGTCAATTATATAATTTATCAATTAAAAATCAAAAATCGTAAATCAAAAAAATAAAATGAATTTTAATGTTGATCATCCGGAATTTTGGGACAATAAATATTTGAACAAAGAAGATAAATGGGATTTGAAAACTCCTAATCCCGTTTTCAAATTTCTTTTGGAAGAAAATAAATTTTTAAAGCCATGTAAGATATTGATTTTAGGAAGCGGAAAAGGATACGATGCAATTTTAGCCGCTAAAAAAGGATATGATGTTACGGCAATAGATTTTTCAGTTGAAGCAATAGACGAATCAAAAAAAGTTGCTGAATCTGAAAATGTAAAAATTGAATTTCTTCAAAAAGATATTTTTGAAATTGAAAATGAATATTTTGAAAGTTTTGATGCTGTTTACGAATATGTAACTTTCTGCGCAGTTGCTCCAAACAAAAAAGAAAACATGCTGGAAGCGGTTTCAAAATTGTTAAAGCAAAACGGAATTCTGGTAACCGTGGTTTTTCCGGTTGACGGAAGAGCAGGCGGACCGCCTTTTAATATTGATATTATTGAGTTTTATAAATCTGCTTCAAAATATTTCTCGCTTGAATTTTCAAACAGAAATATTAATTCGGTTAAGCCGAGAAAAGGCAAAGAAATTTTGCAGATCTACAGAAAAATTACAAAGGAAAATTAAATGCCGCAGAATCTTGAAATAAAAATTAAATTAAATTCACACGATGAAATAATTTCAAAATTGAAAAATTTGAACGCCGAGTTTATTACAACTTTAAATCAAAAAGATGTTTATTATAATTTAGAAAACTCACTTTTAAAATTGCGCATTCAAAATCATAACACTGAATTGATTAGTTATAACCGCGCTGAAAACGGTTCAACAAGATGGTCAAATTATGAAGTGCTTGAAATTAAAGGTGAAAATGCCGAGAACTTCCTTGAAAAGATTTTTAAAGTTGAAGCAGTTGTTGAAAAGAAAAGAGATCTTTGGATGTTTAAAGATACAAGGATTCATTTGGATGAAGTAAAAGGACTCGGCACATTTCTGGAACTGGAAACTCTTGTGCTAAACGGACAGGAAGATGCCGAAAAAAGATTTAACTTTCTTGTTAAAGAATTGAATTTGGATTTTGAAAATCAAATAAGAACTTCTTACAGAAATCTGATTTCTGAAAATATTCTGTAAATTAGAAAAAAACGTTCAATCAAAATTTATTGCGACTGAAAAAAATAAAAATTAAATTTTAGTAAACCAGAGTTTCGAAACGGAATTTAAAAAGATCAATTTATAAAGATTTGGTTTTATAAATTGAAATTTCTTATCTTTAAAAAGTATTGACAAGAATTTTAAATTTTTGTAGTTTCATAATGCCACTGCTTAAAATGCGGTGGCTATTTTTTTTAAACTTAATTTAAATTTGGGTAAAGCTATGTCAGGTGCAAATTTTGTCTATTTAACAAGAGAAAGATTGGTGGAATTGGAAAAAGAATTAACCGAACTTAAAACTTTTGGCAGACAGCAAATTGCCGAAAAAATTGCCGAAGCAAGATCTCACGGTGATCTTTCAGAAAATGCAGAGTACGATGCAGCAAAAGAAGAACAAGGTTTATTCGAGTTGAAAATTGCCAAATTAGAAGAAGTGCTTTCTCGCGCAAGAATAGTTGATACAGCTGCAATGCCTAAAGATAAAGTTCACGTGCTTGCAAATGTTACCGTTAAAAATTTGAAGCTGAATAAAATTTTTGATTATACACTTGTTTCTCCGGAGGAAGCCGATTTTGAAACAGGAAAAATTTCGATGACTTCTCCTGTTGGACAAGGTTTACTCGGAAAACAGATCGGCGAAGTTGTAAAAATAAAAGTGCCTGCAGGAATTATGGAACTTGAAATTCTTTCAATTAAATAAACGAATTTGACTGACGAATCATACATAAAATTAGCTTTAGAAATTGCAAAAAAAGGGAAAGGAAAAGTTTCACCTAATCCGCTTGTCGGTGCAGTAATTGTTAAAAACGAAAAAATAATCGGAGCCGGTTACCACGAATATTTCGGCGGAAACCACGCTGAAATTAATGCTATCAAAAATGCAAATCAACCGGTTGAAGGCGCCGAACTTTACGTTACACTTGAACCTTGCTCGCATTACGGAAAAACGCCGCCTTGCGCTGATGCAATTATTGATCATAAATTTAAGAAAGTAGTTATCGGAACGCTTGATGCAAATCCCGTGGTTTGCGGAAACGGAGTTACAAAATTAACACAAGCCGGAATTGAAGTTAAAACCGGCGTTTTGGAAAATGAATGCCGCGAGCTGAACAAATTCTTTTTCAAATTCATAACCGAAAAATTACCTTACATAACTTTAAAAGCCGCGCAGACTTTGGATGGAAAAATTGCGGATCTTTCCGGCGAATCAAAATGGATAAGTTCGGTTTCATCAAGAAAATTTGTTCATCAGTTAAGAAGCGAATACGATGCGGTTTTAGTAGGAACTTCAACCGTAAAAGCCGATAATCCGAAATTAAATGTTAGATTAACAGAAGGAAGAGATCCCAAAAAAATTATTACGGATTCAAAATTAAAATTGAATTTAGATCTCAATCTTTTTGTTAACAATCAGAAAGATGTTTTTATAATTACATCTGAAAAAAGCAAAGAGAAAAAAAGAAAAATTGAAAAGTTGCAAAAACTCGGCGCTGCAATAATTTTTGTCGAAGAAAATTGGGAAGGTTCATTGAATTTGCATCAGGCATTTTCAATTTTAGCGGAAAAAGAAATTACATCAATTCTGGTTGAAGGCGGAAGTAAAATTTTTACATCGCTTATAAAACATGATTTGTATGATGAATTTCTTGTGTTTGTAACGCCGAAACTTTTGGGCTCGGGAATTCCGGTAGTAAATAAACTTAATTCAATTTCGATAAAAGATGCCGTAAAATTAAGGTTAAAAAACACCGAAATAATCGGCGAAGATATTTTAATTGAGTTAAGAAAATCATAAAATTAAAAACGATAAATGTCATTCCGGCTTGTCCGGAATCCGATAGAATTGTATTTCAGGTTGGTAATTTTTCATTTAATCAAAATGAATTTCAAATAAAATCTTTCATTATTAATCTTTAATAAAAAATGTTTACAGGATTAGTTGAAGAAATAGGGACGGTTAAAAACGTTAAACCTTTGGGCGGCGGATTAAAAATTACAATTGCCGCGCAAAAAGTTATCGAGGATTTTCAAATCGGTGATAGCATTAACGTTAACGGAACTTGCCAGACAGTCGTAAAATTTACAAAAGACCAATTTGAAGTTGAAGCCGTTGAAGAAACTTTAAAAAAGACAAATCTCGGAAAATTAAAACTTAACGAAAAAGTTAATCTTGAGCGCTCACTTACTTTGAATAAAAGATTGGGCGGACATTTTGTAACCGGACACGTTGATACAACCGGAAAAATTCTAAACATAAAAGAACTTTCCACAAGTTATTTGGTTGATATTTCATACCCGAAAGAATTTAATAAATATTTGATAAACGTCGGAGCAATTGCAATTGACGGAATCAGTTTGACCGTGGCTAATTTTGATGAAGAAAAATTTACGGTTTCAATAATTCCGCATACCTGGAAAGTTACAAACTTAGCTGATAGAACAATCGGCTCGGAAATTAATCTTGAATTTGATGTTTTAGGAAAATACGTTGCCCGCTTGCTAAACAAAGAAAAACAAAGCAACATTACCGAAGAATGGCTGAAACAAAACGGATTTTAAATAAAACCATTGAGCAAAAAGTAAGTAAATTCATTCATGAAAATGAGCTTATAAATGAAAATGAAAAATTACTTATTGCTTTAAGCGGCGGACCCGATTCTGTTTTCGCTTTTACATTTCTGAACAAATATAAAGAAAAATTCAAAATAGAAATATTTGCTGCGCATGTAAATCACGATCTTCGAGGAAAATCATCTGATGAAGATGCGGAATTTTGCAAGGAACTTTCCGCAAGTTTTAATGTTAAATATTTTGAGCAAAAAGCGGATGTAAAAAAGTTCGCAAAAGAAAATAAAATTTCAATTGAGGAAGCGGCAAGAAAAATCCGCTATAATTTTTTTGAAAAAATTGCAAAAGAAAATTCGATAGATAAAATAATTACGGCTCATAATTTAAGCGATAACGCCGAAACAGTGATTTTAAATTTAGTGAAAGGAACGGGATTAAAAGGAATTTCGGGGATTCCCGTAAAAAGAGGCATAATAATTCGTCCTTTTTTGATCTTATCAAAAGATGAAATTACGAATTACCTTTCAAAAAACGGAATCAACTTTAGAATTGATGAATCTAATCTTTCAAATGATTACGAAAGAAATTTTATCAGAAACAAAATAATCCCATTAATTAAAACAAAAATTAATCCCGCAGTTGAAAAAAATATTTTCAATTCATCGCAAGTATTTAAAAATGCGGCAATTTTCTTTGAGGAAAATTTAAAAGAAATTTTTGAAAAGTACATTTCGGCAAATAATGATGAAGTGAAAATTGATATTGATCTTTTTGAAAAATATTCCGCAGAAATTTCAGGCAATCTTTTAAAGGAAATTCTGGAAAGATATTTTGAGTCTGAATTTGAATACACCGATTTTTTAAAATTCAAAAATCTGATAAAAAAAGAAACCGGAAAAAAAGAGCAACTGAAAAATCGGATTTATGTGTATAAAGACAGAGATTATATTTATATTAATAGATTAAAGAAAAAAGATTTTGAACCGCTGGAAATTAAAATAGGAAATGAAGTTGAAACCGGCGGTAAAAAAATCAAAATTCAATTTAAAGAAAAAAATGAGTTCAAATTAACCGGAAATAAAAATCACGAATTTATTAACGGTGACAATTTAGCAGAAAAGTTTATTTTAAGAAGATGGCAGCCGGGTGATAAATTTATTCCGCTCGGAATGAAAAACTTTAAAAAGATTTCCGATTTTTTGTGTGAGCAAAAATTATCTCACATAAAGAAAGAAGAACAGCTTGTGCTTCAAAATGGAAATGAAATTATTTGGGTGCCGGGATTTAGAATAGATGATCGTTTTAAAGTTACCGAAAAAACAAAAAGGATCTGCGAATTATGGCTAAAATAAAGCTTACTTCAGATGATGCAATTCAAGTGGGCGATGAAAAATTTGTTTCTTATCTTTCCGAAGAAACTATTCAAAACAAAATAAAAGAATTAGGCGAACAAATATCTGCCGATTATGAAGATAAAATTCCCGTATTCATCGGAATTTTGAACGGATCTTTTCTTTTTATGTCAGATCTTATCAAAAATGTTACAATTGATTGCGAAATTGATTTCATTAAACTTTCAAGTTACGGCGATGCAAAAATTTCATCGGGAAAAGTAACGCTTGTAAAGGATCTGAACGCTCAAATTGAAGGGCGGCATATAATAATTGTTGAGGATATTGTTGACACAGGACTTTCGATAAAGTATATTGAAGAATTAATCGAACAGCATAATCCCGCCAGTTTAAAGTTGGCAACGCTTTTAATGAAGCCCGAAAGTCTTAAATATGAAGTAAAAATTGATTATATTGGTTTTAAGATACCGAATAAGTTTGTGATAGGATATGGATTGGATTACGCACAGAAATTCAGAAATTTAAGATCAATTTACGTTCTAAGTGAAGAAAACGGAGTTTAAATTATGTCAGAAAATTTTAACAAAATGTTTATGAATGACAAAAACGAAGGTAAAACACCTTTCAGAAAACCAAAAGGGAAAAATGATAACGGTCCCGGCGGCGGACCTGAAGGTGATTTTGACTGGGGCAAAATAATCCGCAGCGTTTTCAGTTGGGGAGCTTTGCTTGTTGCAGTTCTTATCGTTTGGCAGTATATGCGTGTAGGAACCACAAGTGCCGTGGAAGTTCCTTACGGTGTTTATGAAAGATTGCTGAACGATGATAAGATCGAAAAGATAAAAGTTACAAAGACAGGTATTAATGATTATTCCGTTGATGGAACTTTGAATTCTGAATCAACAGTAACCGTTGAAGGCAGAACTCACCAAACAAAAGGTTTTACTACTTTTATCGTTAATGAAAATGTTTTAGCTGATCAGCAAAAAATTTGGGATACCAAAGAAATTGAATATTCTTTTAATAAAGAATCAAATGAATGGTTTCAAATTTTGCTAAGTTTTGTCCCGTGGATTTTAATTATTGGCGTTTGGATATTTTTTATAAGAAGAATGCAGGCAGGCGGTGGCGGCACTCGCGGAATTTTCAACTTTGGGAAAAGCAAAGCCAAATTGATTTCGGAATCGGCAATAAAAGTTACATTTAAAGATGTTGCCGGAGCCGATGAAGCAAAACTTGAACTTCAGGAAGTTATTGAATTTTTAAAAGAGCCGACAAAATTTCAAAGATTGGGTGGAAAAATTCCGAGAGGAGTTTTATTGTTGGGCCCTCCGGGGACCGGTAAAACTTTGCTTGCACGCGCCGTTGCCGGTGAAGCAGGAGTTCCGTTCTTCTCAATTTCCGGTGCCGATTTCGTTGAAATGTTTGTTGGTGTCGGCGCAAGCCGTGTTCGCGATCTTTTTGAACAAGGAAAGAAAAATGCTCCTTGTATAATTTTCATTGATGAAATTGATGCCGTTGGTCGCCACAGAGGCGCAGGTTTAGGCGGCGGACATGATGAACGCGAACAAACTTTGAACCAGCTTTTAGTTGAAATGGATGGATTTGAACAAAACAGCGGTGTTATAATTATTGCTGCTACAAACCGTCCTGACGTTCTTGATCCGGCACTTTTACGTCCTGGAAGATTTGACAGACAAGTTGTTGTTGACAGACCTGACGTAAAAGGAAGAGAAGGAATTTTAAAAGTTCATACAAGAAAAATTCCTTTGGATAAAGATGTAAATTTGAACACACTTGCAAAAGGAACTCCCGGATTAGCCGGAGCCGAACTTGCAAATCTTGTTAATGAAGCCGCTTTGCATGCAGCTAGAAAAAACAAAAAAGTGGTTTCAATGATGGATTTTGAAGAAGCAAAAGATAAAGTGATGATGGGAATGGAACGCAAAAGCATGATCATTTCAGAAGAAGAAAAGAAAGTTACTTCTTATCATGAAATCGGTCACGTGCTTGTTGCAAGAATGATTCCTGAATCTGATCCGGTTCACAAAGTTACAATTATTCCCCGCGGAAGAGCGCTTGGCGTTACAACTTATCTTCCGGTTGATGAAAAACATACTTATTCAAGAGAATATTTGGAAGCTGTTATAACTTACGCTTTGGGCGGAAGAGCAGCCGAAAAAATAATCTTTAACAGATTTACAACAGGCGCAGGAAACGATATCGAAAGAGCAACTTCAATTGCACGCAGAATGGTTTGTGAATGGGGAATGAGTGAAAAAATGGGCCCGTTGGCTTACGGACAAAAAGAAGAAGAAATATTTCTTGGAAGAGAAATTCAAAAGCATAAAGATTATAGCGAAAAAACCGCGCAAGATATAGATGAAGAAGTTAAACGCATTATAACTTCTTGCATGGTTAGAGCTGAAAAAATCTTAAATGATAATATTGAAATTCTTCACAGATTATCAAAAGAGCTTTTAGAAAGAGAAATTTTGGATTCTGAAGAAATTGATAAAATCATTAAAGGCGAAGAACTTCCGCCGATTGTAAAATCTTCTGCTTCCCCAACAGTTGCATCAAAAAATTCGGAAAGTGAAACAGAAACGGAAACAGAAATTCCGGATCACGTAAAAAAATTAATGGAGAAAAAGCGAAATCAAGACTCTAATAGCCAAGATGACGCAAATTGATAAAGGTTCAATACAATATAGAAATGAGCTGATAAGGAAGTCAATTCACTTATCATCTCTTTCTATACCTGTAATTTACTATTTTATATCGAAGCAATTAGCCCTTCAAATGTTAATTCCACTTACAATTTTTTCATTGACTGTGGATTTAAGCAGGTATTTTTTCCCTAAATTCGGAAATTATTTTTACAATTTTTTCGGATTTATGCTGCGCGAACACGAAATGGATAGCGCTAAAAAAAATCTTAGCGGCGCAACCTATGTTTTTCTTTCTGCCGTAATTTGCATTGCGCTGTTTCCCAAAGTTTTTATGATTACCGGATTTACGATTTTGATAATTAGTGATACAGCCGCTGCACTTATCGGAAGAAAATACGGCAAGCATAAATTCTTATCAAAAAGTTTTGAAGGAACACTTGCGTTTTTCGTTACAGCTTGCATTGTGGTGCTTCTGGCTCCAAAAGTTGACGGCAGTTTTGAAGAATATTTAATAGGATTTTTTGCAGCTGCGGTTGGAGCAATCGTCGAAAATATTTCATACGGATGGGCTGATGATAATCTTTCAATCCCGATCTCAGTCGCCGTTACAATGTGGATCTTATATTTGATTTTTCTTCCTCAAACAAACATGTATTTAACCAATTTTAATTTATGAAAATGAAAAGATCACTTTTAATCATTCCTTTTATTTATACAGCATTTTTAATTTCCGCATGTAATTCAGATCAAAAAAGAATGGCTACGGGAATTGAAGATAAGATCTACGTAATTGCGGATTCAACAGATTACGATCAAATTTATCCTGTTTTAGATTCGGTTTTCGGAAAGATAATTTACACTCCGCAGCCCGAAAAATCTTTTGATCTTTTAAGAAGGGATTACGCACTTTTGGAAGATCTCAAAACTTTAAAAAACATTATAATTCTTGCACCGCTTAACTCCGAAGGAATTGTTGCAAAATATGTAAATGCAATTCTTGACAGCACAGTGCGTTCAAAAGTAAGATCAGACAGCGAATTTGTTTTTAATAAATACGATCTATGGGCGCAAAATCAGTTAGTAATGGTTTTAACAGCGCCTGATATGGAATCTTTGAAAAATAATTTAAGATCAAAAAAAGAAGAATTGATTTATTATTTTCAAAAAATTTCGAACAAAAGATTATCGCAAAATCTTTACAACAAAAAATTTGAAAATGAAAAACTTGAAGCAAAATTTCTTAATGAATACGGATGGCTGATCTATGTTCAAAATGATCTTCAACTTGCCATAGAAGAACCGGCAGATAATTTTGTGTGGCTGCGACGTTCACCTGATTCCGAAATGGAAAGATGGATCTTTGTTCATTGGATTGAAAATGCTTCGCCCGAATTTTTGAATCCTGATTCAATTTATAAAGAGCGAAACAGACTAACGGAAAAATATTACAGAACTTCCGATGAAAAATTTAACGTGATAATTGCTCAGGATTACAAAACCGCAACGGAAGTAAATTTTAACGGAAAGTATGCAATTGCAACGCAGGGACTTTGGGAAATGAATGATAAAAGTATGGGCGGACCATTTATCAATTATACTTTTTATGATGAAGAAACAAGAAGAATTTATATGCTTGATGGATCAATATACGCACCTAAATTTTATAAAAAATCTTTGATACAGCAGGTTGATGTAATGCTTCAATCATTTATGACTGAAAAAGAAGTAAGCGAAAAAAAGAAAAATGAATTAAACGAAATTTACAAAAAAGAGAATAAGTAAATTTTCTTCTAAAAATTTCGTGTAAAAAAATATTAAACCAATATTTGGAAATTAAAGGGATGAAAAACTTTTCATCCCTTTTTTATTTTTAAATCACTTGATAACTTCATCTAATTGATACGGAATTTGAAATCCGGGAAAATCATTTTTAACTTTCTCAAAATAAATTTTCGCTTTATCTTTTTTGTTGAAATTAGTTTCGTAAACAGCGCGCCGTACAAGCATTGCGCCGACAAATCTTTCAATATTATTAGTGTAAACATTTCTGTTTTCCGGAAAGCGCAAATTAAAATTTGGCGGAGGTGCCGCAACATATTTATTTTCCGGAACAACTTTGAATAAGAACAGATCCGGAATTACAGTATAACCTTGCGGCAAAGTAAGTTCGCCGGATTTCAACTCATCTTCAATTAATTCCGGAGCAATATAAAAATCACGGTTTTGCTTAATTCCGGTTTCAATCAGTTTTGCAATTATTCTCCGGTACAAATTTTCCAGAAGTGCGGCATCATAATTTTCGTCCCGTTCAAACGGTGCAACTGCATTTTTGAAAAGCGAAATTTCAGTTTTCAATTCCTTCATCAGATCAGGAAAATTATTTTCAAGTTGATCATAATACCACGAACGGCGCAAAAGTTCTTTATCAATGATCACAACATCTTTCCTGAAATTTTCCGCAAACTGAAAATAATATGATTGCGAAATGAAATAATCCCACTGATAACTTAAAATTATTCCGTTCTTTTCAGTGCTGTTCAAAATTGATTTTGTATAATCTTCAAAAATATAAACATCATTTTGATTTACTTTTTTTACATTTATAAAAATTTGAATAAATACAAATACAGCCAATAAAATTGCGGGTAAAGTGTAAGTTTCGCCTTTCAATCTTAAAAAATTTAAAAGCTGAATTATTCCGAACACGCCGAAAAATCCAAGTGAAATGTATGCCAGCAGAAAATACGCATCAATATCGGCAATATCATAATTTATAGAATAAAAAATTGTTATAATAAAACTTATCAGAAAAAGCCGGAAAATTTTCCGGGCGTAGCGGAAAGAAATTACAAATCCGAATAGAGAAAATAATAATCCTAATTTTGCAAACTCATCCGGCAAATTCCGAACAAAATAATTTAACTGCTTTTGTGCAGATTCCGTTGATGAAAAAAGCCAAACCTGATACTGCTTTCCTGAAATATGCCTGAGCAATTTTTCAAAGCTTACAGGATTTCCCCAATTTAATTCAGGGGATTGTGAAGCGCGAACCGGCAAATACAAATAGATCAAAATAAAAATTGCGAAAAAAACAGCGCTTAAAATCAATATTTTGTTTACTGATATTTTATTGGATTTATGTTTTGAAAAATACAGATAAGCAGCCGGTGGCAGCATCAATATTGATGTTAAATGATTTGCAAAACTTAATGCCAGTGAAATTGCAAAAATTATCCAGGCGGAAAAATCATTTTCTTCTTTCAAAAATGCTTTTAATAAAAAATAAATTGAAATCAAAATCAAAAAAATATGAAGAGAATAAACTTCAACAGAAGTACTTTGAAACCAGAAAGTTTTACTGAAAGCTAAAACCAAAGATCCGAAAAATACTGCCAAAACTTTTTTTGTTTCGCTGATGTATGGAATTGAGACTTCAACAGTTTTCGATTCTTTTTTCCTTTTATTTTTTTGCGATATGATTTTGGGAGAATTAAATTTTTCAAGATTATCCAAAATCAATTTTGCTGATCTTGCAAAAAAAATAATTCCGAGTACACAAAAAATTGCGGCAAGTAAATTTGCTAGAAAAATTTTTGAGCCGAATGGAATTTGCAGAAAAACGTATCCCAGCATAGTAAATAAAGGGTATCCCGAAGGATGAGCAATTCCCAAAGTTGATTGAACAGCAGCGAGTTCGCCTGAATCAATTTGAATTACGCCCGGCGCAAGTGTGTAAAAATAACAACCGGAAACTAAAACTATAAGCAAGAAAAGATAGTATTTGCGAAACAGAATCAACTTTCCCTCAAATTTAAAATTGATTCGAAAAAAATACGATTCTCTTTTGAAATTTTCATCACCGTATTATCAAACTCAAAAGTGTTTTGAAAATTTAACTCTCGCGATAAAATTTCCCGTTTTTCTTTATCAGTAGGAATATTATTGTTTCGCAGGTTAAAAATATTTTGAAGCTTTATTTCAATACTTTTCAAAAATTGAAAGTTATGTTTAATCTTTGTGAAATTAATTTGATGATAATTTTCAGATTCAAAAAATTCTAAAATCTCCGGTGTGCTTTTATTTAGATTTTCAATAAAATACTCGCTGTTACAAAGAAGTAAATACTGAAGCGAAAATTCAATATCAGTTAAACCGCCTTTGCTTTTTTTGATGTTGAAAAAATTTGCAAAGTTTGATTGCGGAGATGATAAATTTTGTTTGTTAATTTTTTCGCGCATTGAAATTATTTCTTTTGAAATTTCCGCGCATTCGGTTTTTTCAATTTTAGCTTTTATTTTCTGGATGAAACGATTGAACAATTCAAAATTTCCGCAAACAAATTTTGATTTTGTAAGTGATTGCAATTCCCAAATCTGAAGCCGCTTTTCCAAATATTCCTCGTAACTTTGTATTTCCCAAACAAGCTGCGCACTTTTTCCTTCGGGACGCAATCTGCTATCAACTTCAAACGGTTTTAATTTTGTACTAATTTCTGCGAGCAGATCAGCAAAATCTTTTTGAATTTCGGAATGTAAATCTAAATCCGATGCAACAAAAATAAGGTCAATATCGGAGTTGAAAGTCATATCAGCAGAAGCAAAACTTCCCATTCCGAAAACAAAAAAATCATAATTCAAATTTTGCTGACTGAAAATATTATCAATTTTTGAAAGTAGAAATTTGCTCAACGCGTTTGAAAGTTTCCCTGTAGATAAAATTCCGAGTGTGTTTTGTACGCTTAAAATAAAGATCATTTCTTCTACTGAAAGTTCAGATTGATCTTCTAAATTATTTGCAAATATTTTTCTGCTTAGCAAAAGTTCACCGATGGATCTTTTTGTTACCAATAGATCTACAGCTTTTTGAGATTTTTCGCAAATTGTTAAAAACACAATTAGCAATTCTTTATCGTAAAATTCGTGATACCAGATTGAAGGAAGTGAACTCAGCTTAATTATTTTTGAAAAATTTTCCAGCACTAAATCAGGTGACCGTGAAGTTTTTAAAAATATTAAAATTTCATTTTCAATTTTTTTGAATGCTTCTATTGTTGATTTATCAAAGACTTTTTGATTTAAAAGTCCTTGTCCGGTTTGAAGAAATTTAAAATTATTTTCAGATCTTTTTTTATCGGAAAATTTTATTTCCTCAATGGTCATTAAATTTGAAGCTTCGAAAACATTAACAATTGATTCGAAAATATTTCTCACTTGAATTCTGTTAAATTCCAATTTCTTTCTGAAATTATCCTTGCCTTTAATTTTCAGGTAGTAAGAAAGTTTTTCTAAAATTTCGCTGTCATTCGGAATTGTATGAGTTTGAGTATCATTTAAAAGCTGAAGATAATGTTCTATCTTTCTGTAAAATTCATAAGAAGAACAAAATATTGAATGTTCATCTGAAGTAATTAAATTGTTATTAAGCAATAATGACAGGGCTTCCAGCGTGTTGCCGTTTCTTACTTCCTTAATTTTTCCGCCGTTCAATAATTGCAATGCTTGTGCTGAAAATTCAATATCGCGAATTCCGCCGGCAAAAAGTTTTACGTCATCATCTGAATTTAATTTTTTCTCGATATTCTTTTTCATCAGCGCAACTTGCAGTAAAGGCGATTTTGAAAATGAAACCGGATAAATAAAATGTTCAACTGCATCGTAAAAATCATCGTATAATTTTTTACTGCCGCCGACAAAACTTAATTTGATCATCATCTGGCGTTCCCAATCTTCACCGCGCGATTCGTAATATTGAATGAAATCTTTCAAAGTTCTGCAAATGGGAGAGTTTCTCCCATCGGGCCGCAATCTGAAATCAACTCTGTAAATATAACCTTTATCCGTAAGTTCTGTTGATGCCTGAATGAAATTGTGAGTTGTTTCTGTAAGAATTTCAAAATATTCTTTTTTAGAATTTTTAAAAATTTCATTTTTATCAAAGAATAAAACGAGATCAACATCGGAACTGTAATTCAATTCATTGCCGCCGAGTTTTCCCAAAGCTGCAAGGCAATATCTTTCTTCCTTAATTTCAAGATTATATTTTGCAAGAACTTCTTTGTAGCAAAGTTCAAAAAGTATTGAGTTTATTGCTTTTGCCAAAATCGAAAGCTGAAAAGTTGTTTCTTTTAATGATGAAATATTCAGAATATCTTTTAAACCGATTCTTAAAATTTCCCTGCGTTTTATGTTTCGCAAAGTGTTTAGTTTTGCTTTAAATGTTTTAAAATTATTTAAAGAATTTTCAATTTCGGTTTTTAACTGATCAATATAAATTCGTTTGTACAAATTTTCCGAATTGAAAAGCCAGTAAAGAAATTCGGGATTCCGAACAATAATATCGGTCAAATAATTGCTGTTAAAAGTTATTGAAAGCAAAATTTGAACATAACTTGGAAATTTTTGCAGATCGTTCAGAAGAGAAATTCTTTCATAAGAACTTGTAATTACGCGTAAAAGATTTGCCTCTGAACTTTTCGTATAAAAAAATTGCCCTGCAGATTCTTCTAAATTATGAACCAGCTTTTTAAATTGATTGTTATCAAAATAGCCGATGGTCAATTCTTTTAATTTAAGAAGAAAATCATCAGAAAATATTTGAGTTTTATTTTTCAAAGCATCAATAAAAATATTAAAAATTTATTCTAACAATAAAACAAAATTACAAATAAAGTTGTATAATTAGCGTAAAATAAAATTTAAATAAACTTATATTTTATATATATTAACGTTAATGTATTTTAACTTTCATTGTTTTTAAGCGCCTTTATTTTTAATTTAGGCAAATTTTACTTACGGAGGAATTTAGTTAAATGTTAAATTTTATCAAGAAGATTTTTGGCGATAAACATGCAAAAAATTTAAAACTTCTTTGGCCTGTTGTTGAAGAAATAAATGCACACTACGAAAAATTAAAAGATCTTACCGATGATGAATTGATAGCCAAAACAAACAGATTCAGACAAAAGATCCAGGATGAAACAGCCGATCTACGCGATCAGATTGCAGAACGTAAAACAAAACTTGCCTCGAATGAAGAGTTTGACAGACAATCAGTTTATGACGAAATTGAAAATCTTGAAGCCGAGCTTAATGATCTATATGAAGATATTTTAGATGAGATCCTTCCTGAAGTTTACGCTATTGTAAAAGATACCTGCCGCAGATTGGTCGGAAAATCATGGGATGCAGCAGGCAATAAAATCACCTGGGATATGGTTCCGTATGATGTTCAGTTAATCGGCGGAATAGTTTTACATCAAGGTAAAATTGCGGAAATGGCAACAGGTGAAGGTAAAACTTTGGTTGCAACTTTGCCGATCTTTTTAAATGCGCTTACCGGAAGAGGCGTTCACTTAATTACCGTTAATGATTATCTTGCAAAACGTGACAGCGAGTGGATGGGCGAAATTTATAAATTCCACGGATTAACAGTCGGATGTATTCTGAATACGATGAATCCTGAACAAAGAAAAGTTCAGTACAATTGCGATATAACATACGGGACAAATAACGAATTCGGTTTCGATTATTTGCGCGATAATATGGCAGTTGAAAAAGAAGGAATTGTTCAACGCGGACATAATTATTCGATTGTGGATGAAGTTGACTCGGTTTTAATTGACGAAGCACGAACTCCGCTTATTATTTCAGGTCCCGTAGGAACTACCGAACATAAATTCAACGATATGAAACCTTCGGTTGAAAGATTGGTAAGACTTCAAACTAATCTTGTTGCAAAAATTACAACCGAAGCAGAAGAACTTTTAAATTCCGGAAGCAATCAGGAAAAAGCGGGAATTTTGTTATTCAGAGCTTACAGAGGATTGCCGAAAAATAAAAAGCTTGCAAAAATTTTCAGCGAACCGGCTTATAAAAAATTGCAACAGCAAACCGAGCTTGAATTTTTACGCGAGCAAGGCAAAAGAATGCCTGAAATTGATGAAGAATTATATTTCGTAATTGACGAAAAAAATAATTCAATTGAACTTACCGAAAAAGGCAGAGAAGAATTGGCAAAAGGAAGCAGTGAAGAAAAAGAATATTTTATTCTTCCTGATTTAGGACTTGAAGTAAGTCATATTGAAAATGAGGCTTCACTTTCTCCCGAAGAAAAAGTCAGAAAAAAAGATGCACTTTATCATTTATATTCAGAAAGAAGCGATAGAATTCATACAATTCATCAATTATTAAAAGCTTATGCGCTTTTTGAAAAAGATGATGAATATGTTATTACCGAAGAAGGCAAAATTGCGATTGTTGATGAATTTACAGGTCGTGTTTTGCCGGGAAGAAGATATTCTGACGGATTGCATCAGGCAATTGAGGCAAAAGAAAATGTAAAAGTCGAACGCGATACTCAAACTTTAGCAACAATTACACTTCAAAATTATTTCAGACTTTACAATAAATTAGCCGGAATGACCGGAACGGCTGAAACTGAAGAAGGTGAATTTTTCGAAATTTACAAATTGGAAGTTGTTGTAATTCCAACGAATAAACCTGTAGTACGTGATGATCAGGATGATGCGGTTTATAAAACAAAACGTGAAAAATATAATTCATTAATCGATATGATCGAAGAACTTCGTGCTGCTCAGCGTCCTGTTTTAGTCGGTACAACTTCAGTTGAAGTTTCAGAAACAATAAGCAGAATGCTGAAAAGAAAAGGAGTTCCGCATAATGTTTTGAATGCAAAGCAGCATCAAAGGGAAGCGGAAGTTGTTGCACACGCCGGACAGCCCGGAGCAATTACAATTGCAACAAATATGGCGGGTCGCGGTACTGATATTAAACTTGGCGCAGGCGTTAGAGAAAACGGCGGTTTGTTTATCCTTGGTACAGAAAGACATGAATCAAGAAGAATTGACAGACAGCTTCGAGGACGTTCGGGAAGACAAGGCGATCCGGGAACAACAAAATTCTTCCTTTCGCTTGAAGATGATCTGATGAGACTTTTCGGCAGCGATAGAATTGCAAATGTAATGGAAAGAATAGGAATTAAAGAAGGCGAAGTAATTCAACATCCTTTAATTACAAAATCAGTTGAAAGAGCACAAAAGAAAGTTGAAGAAAATAACTTTGCAATTCGTAAAAGATTGCTTGAATACGATAACGTGATGAATCAGCAGCGCGAAGTTATTTACAACCGCAGAAGACACGCTCTCGAAGGCGACAGATTAAAAAATGAAATTATCGATATGCTCGATGAATTCATTGAAGAAATTGCCGAAAAACATTTTGAAAATCGTGATCTTGAATTGATAAAAGAAGACATCAGACAAAATTTGCTTGTTGATCTTTCTATTACCGAAAATCAATTTGCTGAGATGAGCAAAGAAGATCTTGTTGAAAAGATGAAAAAATCGGCAAAAGATTTTTATCAAAGCAAAGAAGAAATGATCGGCTCGGAATTGATGGCTCGTTTGGAAAGATTTGCCGTACTTCACGTGATTGACGAAAAATGGAAAGAACATCTTCGTGAAATGGATGATCTTAAAGAAGGAATCGGATTGCGGGCGTACGGTCAAAAAGATCCGCTTATTGAATATAAAGGCGAAGCTTTCAACATGTTCGTAAATCTTATAAATGAGATAAGAAATGAAGTTGTTTCATTCGTATATAAATTCTGGCCGCAAGCTCCGGACGAAGTTCAAGAGCAAAGAAGAAGACAGCCGCAGCGTACACAAGAAGTTAAAGCAAGCGCAACAAATATGGGAATTCATACTTCAGGCGGAAGCGAACCTGTTCAGGCAGGAAAACCTCAGCCGGTTCATGTTGAAGAAAAAACAGGAAGAAATGAACCTTGTCCTTGCGGAAGCGGCAAAAAATTTAAAAACTGTCACGGTAAACCTTAACAACCGAAACTGCTGAATTGAGGAACAAATGAAAAAAATTGAAGCCATTATTCGTCCTTTTAAATTGGATGAAGTTAAAGAAGCTCTTTTGGAAGAAGGAATTCGCGGATTAACAATTACCGAAGTCCGTGGCTATGGAAGGCAAAAAGGACATAAGGAAACTTACCGGGGCAGTGAATATCAAATTGAATTTGTACCTAAAATTAAAATTGAAATTGTTGTTGAAGAAGATAAATCTGAAAAAGTAATTGATGCGATTTTGCGCACCGCTAAAACCGGACAAGTCGGTGATGGCAAAATTTTCGTTTACAATGTTGAAGATGCAATTCGCATAAGAACCGATGAATCCGGGAAAGAGGCGCTTTAATTTTAGATTAAGATCAAGATTTACATCAGAGAAATTGAAGCGGGAAATTTCAACTTTTACTTTTTAAATTTTTCACGAGTGCAATAAATATAATTTAGATCAAAGAAAATAGATCCGAAATGAAATATAAATTAATAATATTTACAACTTTAGTTTTCATATTTAGCGGCTGCGGAGTTTGGCGTGATTTTACAGCATATTTTAACGGATATTACAACGCCGCAAAAATATTTGATGAAGCCGAAGCACAGATAATTTCACAGAAAAAAGAAATCTTTACTTTTAACGAAGTTCAGCCGCAAAATGCTACAGTGCAGAATTTAAACAAAGTAGTTGAAAAACTTTCTAAAATCCTACAGTTCAAATCAAATTCCGGATTGGTTGATGATGCTTTGTTTATGACAGGAAGATCATTTTATTATCAAAAAAATTATCAGAAAGGCATAAGAAAATTTACCGAGCTTATTGCAAATTATCCTGAAAGCGGACTTATACTTGATGCTCAACTTTGGATCGTAAAATCGCAATTCAGATTGAAAAATTACAATCAGGCATTGCAAATTATGGATGGACTTTATAAAAAAGCATCCGAAGAAGAAAAAAGTGAAATCATGGCGGAACTGTTAATTGAACACGCCACATATTTTATAGTAAATGAAAATTATTCTGAAGCAATAAAAAAAGCCGGTGAATTTTTAGAACTTTCCGGTGATAATCAGAAAAAAGCACGCGTTGCTTTTGAAACCGGAAACCTCTACGCAAAAATAAATAATTACGAAAAAGCGGCTGAATTTTATTCGAAAGTAAATAATTTTACTCCTGATTACGAAACAGAATTTGAAGCAGAATTGGCTTTTGGAAAAATTCAGAGGGAATTGAACAATTCACAAAAAGCTTTGGAAATTTTCGGTAAAATCCGTTCTGAAAAAAATTACAGTGAATATTTAAACAGAACTGAACTCGAAATTGCTTTTACACATTTGAAACTGCAAAATTTTGATGAAGCTTTATATAAATTCAAACTTATTGATACGGCTTTTTCAAATACATCAAGCTCAGGAATTGCCGTTTACAATATCGGAAAATTAATGGAATTTCATTATGAAAATTATGATAGCGCAAACTCTTATTACAAAAAAACTATGAATTCCAGAGCGCCAAAAGAAATTTTGGATTCGGCTTATTCAAAAGTTGCAATATTTTCGAAATATCAAAATATAATGGGCAATTTGAATTTTTACAAAAAGCAGCTTGAATACATAAATGATTCAACCGCTTATAAACGCGATTCAATTGCATATTTTGTTGAGCAGGCAAGAGTTGACAGCTTAAACAAAGAGCTTCAGGCGAAAGCCGGAAATGTTCAGCAGGAAGTTACGCAAAATCCTGCCGGAAGAGGTTCACGCGCGCAAACCGGAAATGCAAGAAATACTCAGCAAAATCAAAATCTTCAACAAGTGAAAAATAATTTGAGATTTCCATCCAAACCAAGAGTTTCGATTGATTCTGTAAAATCAATACTTGCAAAAAATGAATATGAACTTGGCGGATTATTTTTTACCGAACTTGATCATTTGGACTCGGCAAAATATTATTACGAACATATCCTGAATAATTATCGTGGATCAAATTACGAAGGCAGAACTTTGTATGCGCTCGGAAGTTATTATTTAACGGTTAAACAGGATAAAAAAGCCGATAGTCTTTATCAAATAGTTTACGATAATTTCAAAAATGAAAGTATTGCAAATGCTGCTGCGCAAAAATTAAACTTGCCATTGATAAAGCAAAAAATTGATCCTGCCGAAGAAATTTTTCTAAATGCCGAAGTAAAATTTCAGCAGGAAAATTTTGATGAAGCAGTAAAGGATTTTATCGGAATTTACAGGCAATATCCAAAATCTTCTTATGCGCCAAAAGCACTTTATACAACCGGTTGGATATTTGAGAACAAACTCGGCAAACCCGATTCCGCAGTTTCAATGTATGATTCACTTGTAATAAAATATCCATCAACTCAATACGCAAATCAGGTTCGCGAAAAAGTTGAAATTTATAAAATGCACAAAGAAGAAGAAAGTTTGAGGAATGAAGAAATTCCACAAGAGAATATTCCATCGGAAGAATTACCTTCGGAAGAATTACCTCAGCCCGAAAATGATTCTACTAATCCTAATAATCAGAACAGGATAAATGAAAAAATAAATCCTAATCCTAAAAGCAACATTCCTCCTGAAAGATTAGAAGAATAAAAATGCAATTCAGAGAATCAGAATTAGGCGAACTTTTTGAAAAATTTCTTATAAGATTTAAAAGGAAAAAGTTCGCTTATTCATTATTCATAATTTTTGCAATTGTTTATTTCAGCATCCCTTCTTTCAATATTCCGGTGCTTGAATATCAGGAATTCCGTTTCACTTCGCTAATGGAACAGCGCGCAATTGAAAAAAAATTGAATTTTCTGCCAAAGCAAAAATGGGTTGATATTGATGAAATAAATCCGAATTTGCTTAAAGCAATTATTTCAATGGAAGATGGAAATTTTTTCCATCATAAAGGAATTGACTGGAAAGAATTGCGTCAATCATTAAATCTTAATAAAAGAAAAAAGAAAATTGCACGCGGCGGAAGTACAATCACAATGCAGCTATCCAAAAATTTGTATTTAAGCACCGATAGAAATTTTTTCAGGAAAGCCAAAGAATTTGTAATTGCTATGCGAATGGAAAAAGAAATTTCTAAGAAAACGATTTTAGAAAATTATGTAAATGCAATTGAATGGGGAAACGGTATTTTCGGTATAAATAAAGCTTCTGAAATTTACTTTGAAAAAGAGCCGGAAAATTTGACGATCAACGAATCTTCAAAACTTGCCGCAGTAATTCCTTCACCGCTTAAAAATTCGCCAACTGACAATTCGCGCTACGTAAAAAGAAGATCTGCAATTATCAGATCACGTTTAAATGACGTAATTATTCCCGCGAAAAATTGAACTTTTCTTTTTAGATTAAGTTATAAGTACTTACCGGAAAAGAAAGATCTATGAAACGAAATCAATTGCTGCAGCTGATTGAAGAAGGCGAAAGTATAAAGTGTGAATTTAAAAGACAATTTTCATCACACGAAAAAATTGCCCGCGAAATGATAGCTTTTGCAAATACAAAAGGCGGATTTTTACTTATCGGTGTTGATGATGATAAGGAAATTGTTGGTGTTAGCAGCGAAAAAGAAGAAGCCGAATTAATAAAGGAAGTTGCCGAAAATCATTGCGATCCGCCTCTGAATTTCGCTATTGAATTTATTGATATATTCGATAAAGAAATTGTTGTGGTTGAAGTTTTTGAATCTGACAATAAACCGCACAGAATTAAAGATTACGAAGATTTCGATATCAATAAAGCGCAGGTTTATGTAAGAGTAAATGATAAAAGCATTATTGCAAGTAAAGAAATGATAAGAGTTTTACGTTCGGCAAGTAGCGGAGCAAATTTAACAAAATATGTTATCGGCAATAATGAAAAAATCGTTTTCGATTATTTGGATAAAAACGAAACTATAAACGTAAAACAGTTAAGTAAATTTGCGAATATTTCGGAAAGGAGAGCCTCGCGGACTTTAGTAAAATTGGTTCGCGCTAATATGCTTTTTATTCATGTGAAAGATAACGGCGAAGAATTTTTTACTTATGCAGGCGGTGAGTGAATTAAAAAT
>CBDUBH010000006.1:0-65098 GCA_965365345.1 uncultured Melioribacteraceae bacterium | reverse complement strand
CACAATACCCGATAGCGCAATCACCGCAATTTCGGTAGTTCCGCCGCCAATATCAATAAGCATCACTCCAAGATCCTTTTCGTTTTCTTCAAGAACCGCCGAGCTAGAAGCCAATGGCTGAAGTATCATTTCATTTACTGAGAACCCTGCTCTTTCAACAGATTTTTTTATATTTTGAACAGCTGCAATTGAAGCAAGTACTACATGATTTACCGCTTCTAATTTTGAGCCTGACATTCCCAAAGGATTTTCAATTCCGGTTTGATAATCGATCAAAAACTCTTCAGGTATTATGTGAAGAATTTGCCTGTCTGATGGAATTCTTATAGTTCTAACATCAGCTTCCAATCGTTCAAGATCTTCGCGGCTGATTTCTTTTTCAGGATTGTTTATTGTAATATAATTTCTGTGACGCAAGCTTGTAATATGCTCGCCTGCAACTCCAACGTTAAAAGTATTAACTTCAACTCCGGCGCGGTTTGAAGCAATTTCCACCGCTGCTTTTATAGCTTCTGCAGTTTTAGTAATGTTTGCAACCAAACCTTTATTCAAGCCTTCGCAAGGCGCAACTCCAAATCCCAAGATATTTGTTTTGGTTTCGGTCTGTTCAGCAATGATTGCGCAAACTTTTGTTGTACCGAGATCAAGTCCCGCAATAATATTTTTCTTCATGATGAAATACCTTTTTCCTCATTTACGGATCTTTCGGTACCGATATACACTGACTTTGCAAATCGAAGGTCTATATAATTTATCATTGAATCGGCTGTTTTTTTATTAAGTCTATCCCAAATCTTTTCGAAACAAACAATTTTATTTACTTCATTTCCGCGACCGAAAATTACCGGAAATCCGTAACCGCTAAAAGAAAGAATAATATCTTTTCCTTTACGTAAATTTACTTCCGATAAATTTGAATAAATTGCGTCGCTAACTAATTTTGTTGTTTCTATAACTTTGAATGCTGTTTTAATATCATTGCTGTTTGCTAACTCATAAACTTTCAATTTTTCATCCTGAATTACAGGATTTGTAATTACAGGAATATCAATAAATTTTACCGTTAGTACCGGTAATAATTCAAAATTTTCAGAAACGTAAAATTGTTTTTTCTCCGTTAATAATAACGCATCAATTTTCTTTTCTTCAATTTTGATCTCAACAGTATTTTGATTAATAAATCTTACATCCGCTTTTTTTACGTAAGGATGTTTTTCAATTCTGTCTTTGATTATCGAAAGATTAAGGTTCTCGGGTTCTTTAATAATATCAAGTTTCGAAAAAGATAAATACTGCTCACCGGTAAGATAGGCCGTACCTTTTATCTCAACGAATTTTACGATATTTTTAACTTCATTTTGATTAAAAAAAGAGAAATATATAACTGATAAAAATAACGTAATAAAAATTAAAATTCCCGCAAATCTCTCTTTATTTTTCATTTTTTTGAATAAATTTTTACAAATTTTTCGCCGTATTTCCAAACATCGCCTGCGCCCATTGTTACAACGATATCACCGGGTTTAACAACGCTTTTTAAAAGCTCCGGAAGCTTTTCTTTATCAGGCGAATAGATCACATTTTTATGTCCGAATTTTTTTGCTGATGATGTAATTAATTCGCCGCTAACACCTTCAATAGGAGTTTCGCGAGCAGGATAAACATCAGTGCAAATAAAAACATCAGAGTCTAAAAAAGCCCTTCCGAATTCGCCTGCAAAATCTTTGGTGCGTGAATATAAATGCGGTTGAAAAACTGCAACAAGTCTTCTGTCCCATCCGCTTCTTACTGCGGAAAGTGTTGCGTTTACTTCAGTCGGATGATGAGCGTAATCATCAATGACCAAGATGTCTTTGTCATACTTTGTTTCAAATCTTCTTTGAACTCCAGTAAATGACTCCAAGGCTTTTTGAATTTTTGAAAATTCGATGCCTAATTCAGTTGCAATTAATACTGCTACCATAGCGTTTTTTACGTTGTGTACTCCCGGTATATTTAAATTGATTTTACCTAAATTTTTTCCGCAATATGATACAGTAAAAGAACTTTTGTATTCGTCATGAGTAATATCAATAGCACGAACATCCGCCTGCGGAGTTAATCCGTATGATATTATTTTTTTATTGATCAACGGTACAATATCCTGGAGCGCCGGTTCATCTAAACATAACACAACAAATCCGTAAAATGGGACTTTATTTGCAAATTCAACAAATGCTGCTTTTATATCGTCAAGATCTTTATAAGTATCAAGATGTTCTTTTTCCAAAGTTGTAATTGCCGCAATTGTCGGGGTTAATTTCAAAAATGTTCTATCAAATTCATCTGCTTCAACAACTATAAATTCACCTTTGCCTAATCTTGCATTTGTTCCGCCCAAGCTGCTTAATTTTCCACCGACAATGATCGTAGGATCAATTCCGCCATCGGTTAAAACCAAACCAACCATTGAAGTTGTTGTGGTTTTTCCGTGAGTTCCCGCAATCCCTATTCCGTATTGCATGCGCATACATTCAGCTAACATTTCAGATCTTTTTATGATCGGAATTTTCTTTTCTGATGCCGCCATAACTTCAGGATTATCCAAAGTTACTGCAGATGAATATACCAATACATCAACATCAGCAAGATTTTCCGCTGAGTGCCCTTCAAAAATTTTCACACCTAAACTTTGCAATCTTTGCGTAATATCACTCAAGGCTCTATCTGATCCTGAAATTTCAAACCCCTGACTTAAAAGGATTTCAGCTATTCCGCTCATTCCAATTCCGCCGATCCCGACGAAGTGTACTTTTCTTATATTCTTAAACATTTACTTGATTCCCTAAATTTTCTTTTAACTTTCTTATTTCACTAATCAAATCATTTGCATTTTCATAATCGTATGGTCTTATTGAAACCGGAATTTTTCTATTCTTTAATTTTATTCTTATCAATCTGAAAGGATTTCTTCTGTTAGTCCTTTTTTCTTTGAATATTTTTATCCCTGCAATATTTTCAAAAGGAATTTCTCTAACTTTACTTTTTTTTGCGATGATCAATTTGTTTTCTGTCAGTTCAATGTGTCTGTTCAAAAAAAGATTGTATAAAATCGCGATCAAAACTGCGGCAATAATTATTAGAAAGAAATAAATTATCGGGTCTTTGAAAATCAATTTAAACGAATCGTCAACAAATTCACCTTTAACAAGCGTATAAGCAAAAAGAACGATCAAATATATTATCACGGACTGATAATAGAACGACATATTGTATTTATAAATTTTCTTAAAATCGGTCATTTCAACTCCGCAAGTTTTATGGCATTTTGCGCAATAATAAGTGCTGCATCCGGCTTAGCAAATTTTTTAACATTTTCTGATAATTCTTTCAATTTATTTTCATCGTTCAAAACTTTTACAACAGTTTCAAAAAGATCCTGTTCAACTTTTTCATCAGCCAAAAGTTCAGCTGCGTTTTTATCAGATAACGACTTAGCATTCATATATTGATGATTTGCCGCAACATTTGGTGATGGAACAATTACTGCTGGAATTCCTAAATTTGTAATTTCGGCAATAGTTGTTGCGCCGCCACGTGAAATCAAAATATCACATGCTGAAAACGCTGCTGACATATCATCTATAAATGCATTCACCCAAACATTTTCTTTTTTATGATGTTTGTAATTTTCAAAATAATATTTACCGGTTTGCCAGATTATTTGAATTTCATCTTGCGAAAATTCATTTAAAAACTTTGCAACTGCTTTATTAATTGAACCAGCACCAAGACTGCCGCCAATTATCAAAACTGTTTTTTTATTTTCTTTCAATCCGAATTTATTAAGCGCAGTTTTTTTATCAATTAGTTTCAAACTTGATCTTACAGGATTTCCGGTAACAAAAGCATGATCTTTATTTTTAAGATATTTCAAAGTATCTTCAAAACTTACATGAATTTCGCTTGCGCTTTTTTCAAGAATTCTTGTTGTAACTCCCGGAAAACTGTTTTGTTCAAGAAGTACAACTTTTGCGCCGAGTTTTGAAGCAGCCCAAACCGCAGGACCGGAAACATATCCTCCGCTTCCGATTGCAACGCTTGGTTTGAAATTATTATTTATCAAAAATGATTGAACCAAAGAAACAATTACTTTAAAAGGAAACAACGCATTTTGAATATCAAATTTTCTTGCAAATCCTTTTATCCAGATCGGTTTAAAATTGTAGCCTAAATTCGGCACAACTGTAGCTTCAATCTTTTCTTTATTTCCAACGAATAAAAATTCAGCTTCCGGTCTAAGCATTTTTATTTTTTCGGCAACTGCAATTGCAGGAAATAAATGTCCGCCTGTTCCGCCGCCGGCAAATAAAAAACGATATGGATTAGCTTTTAACATTTTTGCCTAAATTACCTTCTCTGAATTTATGAGATCTGTAACCGATATTTGCCACAATTCCTGCGGCAGTACTCAAAAATATAATTGATGTTCCGCCAAAACTAATGAATGGCAAAGGAATTCCGGTTGTTGGAAAAACGCCGGTAACCACCGCTGCATTTATGTATGCATTCAAAATAATTGTGAAACTAATTCCAAAGGCTATCAATTTACCAAAATCATCTTTTGCATTTTTTGCTATTATAATTCCGCATAGAAATAAACCCAAATACAGCAAAAGCACAATTACGCTTCCTAAATATCCGGTTTCTTCACCAAGTACGGAAAAAATAAAATCGCCGTAGGATTCAGGTAAAAAGAGATCACTTTGCCTGCTGTTTCCAATTCCCAAACCTAAACCTCCTCCGCTGCCGAGTGCAATTTTTGCCTGTAAGACTTGCACGTTTACTTCACCGCCATCTTTTACGCTATTGAAGTAAGTCATAACTCTTTCTCTTGAATGTGAAAAAGTCATCATTAAAGATCCGGCTGCAATCATTGCAATTAAAAGAGTTAATGCGAGATGTTTTATTCTTGCTCCGCCTACAAAAAGCATCATAAATCCAACTGATGAAACCAAAATGCTGGTACTTAAATTCGGCTGAACTACGATAAATAAAAATACAATTCCAATGCAGGCAAGCGGATATAAATAACCTTTTTTAAAATCGCCAATTATCTTCTTTTTATTATTGAGCCAGTGTGCAAGATGAATTATCAAAGCGAATTTTGCAATTTCAGATGGCTGAATTGAAATACCTCCAATACTTATCCATCTACCGGCACCTTTATAATTTGCTCCAACGATAAGCGTGATCATTAAAAGAATTACTGATACACCGAGCAAGATTAAACTTACTTTTTTATAATATTCATAAGGGATTTTTATTGCCGCAAACATAAATCCGATTGCCAAAATCATTCTAATTAAATGCTGATCGAACAATTTATAGAAATCATCAAATTTTAAAGCGCTGTACATGCTGCTTGCACTTAAAACCATTGAAGCGCCAATTGCCATAAGAATAGCAACGCAAATTATAAAAAGTCTTGCAGCAATTTTTAAATTCATAAATTATTTACCGCCTCTTTAAATACTTTTCCGCGATGCTCATAACTGTTAAACATATCGAAACTTGCGCAAGCCGGAGAAAGCAGCACAATATCATTTTCGCGAGCTTCATTATTTGCAGTTTTTACACAATCTTCCAAAGTTTCTTTAACTTCTACTTTTACCAATTGATGAAAAAAATTAAAAACTTTATCGGCGCTTGAACCTATCGCGTAAATTTTCTGAACTTTTTCAACAACTAAATCTTTAATTTGATTATAATCGTTACCTTTATCTTTTCCGCCTAAAATTAAAAACAGCGGCTGATCAAAACTTCTTAACGCATACCAAACCGAATCAACATTTGTAGCTTTTGAATCGTTAATAAAAGTTACGCCGTCAATTTCACGTACAAATTCCAATCTGTGTTCAACTCCGGGAAAAGTTTTTAATCCCGATTTAATTTTTTCATTATCAAGATTCAATATTTTACCAATTGAAATTACAGCCATGGAATTTGCAACATTATGCTCGCCTTTTAAACTTAGATCAGTTGTTAAGCAAGTAAATTCAATATTATTATCGCGTTTATAAATGATCTTATTTTCTTCTAAATGTACACCGTTTGCAACATCATTTTTTAACGAAAAATAAAATCCGTTTACTTTTTGATTTGAAATTTCTTTCGGTGATTTTTCATCATCCAAATTCAAGATCAAAAAATCATTTTCATTTTGATTTTTAAAAACATTCAATTTTGAATTGATGTAATTTTGAAAATTATTATCGTATCTATCCAAATGATCGGGAGTAATATTCAAAATGGTTGAAATATACGGCTTAAAATTTTCAATATGATCTAATTGAAAACTTGAAGTTTCAAGCGCAACAAATTCATCCTCTTTTACATCAAGAACGATTTCCGAAAATGCCAATCCGATATTTCCCGCAGCGTAAGTTTTTGCTCCGCATTTATTTAGAACATGTTCGCACAAACTTGTTGTAGTTGTTTTTCCGTTTGTTCCGGTAATCGAAATTATTTTCCCTTTGCAAAACCAGGAAGCAAATTCAACTTCGCTTATTACTTTAATTCCTTTTTTGTAAGCGTTCATAAGCACAATGGAATTTGAGGGAACGCCCGGCGAAGTTATTATAAAATCGCAATCGTAAACTTTTTCTGAATGTCCGCCGAATTCAAATTGAATATTTTCTTTTTCAAGAATATTTAAATTTTCTTCAATTTTTTCTTTTGGTGCGGATTCACTTACAAATGGAATTGCACCTAATCTTTTGGCTAATTTTGCTGCGCCGATTCCGCTTCTTACCGCGCCGATTATTGATATTTTTTTATTTTGAATTTCTTGCATTTTATTTCAATAAAAATCTTTTCTTAAATTTTATCTTACTTTGAAAGTTGTTAAACTTACGATCGCCAAAATTATTGTAATTATGTAAAACCTGATTACGATTTTCGGTTCAGGCCAACCAAGCATTTCAAAATGATGATGAATCGGTGCCATTTTAAAAATTCTTCTTCCTTCACCAAATCTTTTTTTAGTGTATTTGAAATACAATCTTTGAAAAATTACAGAAAGTGTTTCAAGAAAAAATACACCGCCCAAAATCGGAATTAATAATTCTTTCTTTATCAAAATTGCAATTATTCCGAAAGCGCCGCCCAAAGCAAGCGATCCTGTATCACCCATAAATATTTGTGCGGGATAAAAATTGTACCATAAAAATCCGAGTGAAGCACCGATTATTGCGGCTATGAACACAATCATTTCACCGCTTCCGGGCAAATAAATTATGTTCAAATAATCTGCATAAATGATATTTCCGGATACATAACTTATAATTGCGAGAGTTATCATTACAATTAAAACATTTCCGATTGCGAGTCCGTCAAGTCCATCAGTCAAATTTACAGCGTTTGAAGTTGCAGCAATTATAAATACAACCGCAGGAATGTAAAGCCATGCAAAATCAAAATTAGTATCTTTGAAAAACGGCAGAGTCGTAATCGAATTTATATCTCTGAATTCAGGTAAATAATAAATTGCCGCACCGATTATAATTCCAACGATTGTTTGTCCTAATAATTTATATCTTCCAATCAATCCGTTCGGAAATTTTTTTATTACTTTTAAATAATCATCTAGAAATCCTACTCCGGCTAAAAGCGCAGTTCCGACAGTAACTAATATTATGTAAGTACTTTTAATATCGCTCCAAATTAAAACCGGCACCAAAACTGAAAAAATAATTATCAATCCGCCCATTGTTGGCGTTCCGGCTTTTGACCAGTGATTTTTCGGACCGTCAGCTTTTTTTGCTTCGCCTATTTGTTTTTTGCGAAGATATTCGATCAATTTCGGTCCTAGAAAAAACGACATCAGCAAAGCGGAAATTGCCGCAAGTGCCGCGCGGAAAGTTAAAAATCTAAACGCGTCAAATCCCGGCGGACTAAATATTTCGTTTATATAATCAAACAAATAGTAAAACATATCAATTCATCTCTTCAATTTGTTTTACGAATTCTTCCATTTTCATACCGCGCGAACCCTTAACCAGAATCACAGATTTTGAAAATTCTTTTTCACTTATAAGTTTTTGCAATTCGTTTCTTGAAAAATGTTTTGCGGAAATTTTATTTCCGGAAATTTCGCTTATCAAATTTTCCATCAAATTTCCGGTTGCGTAAATTTCATTTATTTTATTTTTCTTTAAAGATTCAGCTAATTTTTTGTGCTCTTCAATTCCCTTTTCTCCGAGTTCAAACATATCGCCCAAAATTGCGATCTTATTTTTATAGCCTTTGAATAAATTCATAAATTCAAAAGCGGATTTCATTGATTCGGGATTTGCGTTGTAAGTATCATTTATCAAAATGAAATCTTTAATTTTTTTTACATTCAATCTTTTATCAACTGAAGTTAATTTTGCAGCGCCTTTTTTTATTTGATTTTGTGTTAATCCCACTTCGAGCGCTATTGATGCGGCTGCTAAGAAATTTTTCGCATTGGAAATTCCGTAAATGGGAAGTGGAATTTCAAATTCACCTTTTTCGTAAGTGATCTTTATTTTTGTTTTCGCATCTTCGGTGTAACCTACAATTTCGCCTTTATAATCAGGCTTTCCTTTAAATCCGAAGGTAATTTTTTCTTTATAATTTTTAATTCTTTTTTTCAAAATTTCATTATCGGAATTCAAGAATATTTTTCCGCCGCAATTAATTGTCTCATCGCATAAAGCCAATTTTTCGTTTGCAACGCCTTCGTAATCCTTTAAAAATTCTAAATGCGATGCGCCGATATTTGTCACAATTGCAAAATCGGGCTGCGCAATTTTTGCTGTATAAGCAATTTCGCCAAAGTGATTTGTTCCCAATTCCAAAACTAAAACATCGTGATTTTCATTTGTATCAAATATCGTAAGGGGCACGCCAATATGATTATTATTATTCGCCAATGTTTTTGAAACTCTATATTTTTCTTCAAGCAAAGTTGCGAGAATTTCTTTTGTGCTTGTTTTTCCGTTGCTTCCGGTAATTGCAATAACTTTTGCATTTAATTTTTTGCGCCATGCATTTGCAAGTTCACCGTAAGCCAAAGTTGTATCTTTAACAGTTACAATCGTACAATCGATGTTTTCAAATTTTTTCAATTTATTTCTATTGATCACAATTGTTGTTGCGCCTTTATTTACGGCATCTTCAACAAAATTATGTCCGTCAAATTTTTCACCTTTCAACGCAAAAAAGATCGAACCTTTTTTTATTTTGCGAGTATCGGTTGAAACTTTTGCCGATGCTTTAAATTCATCCGGATTATAAATAGTTGAATCCGTTAAATTGAATAAATCTTCTAATGTAATTTTAATTTTCATCTGCTAAATACTTTTCCGCAATTTCTTTATCTGAAAAATGATTTCTTACGCCTTTAATTTCCTGATAAGTTTCGTGACCTTTTCCCGCAATTAAAATTACAGCATCATCTTCTGAATTTTGAATTGCTGATTTTATTGCTTCTTCTCGATTTTCAATTATAACGAAATTATCTTTTTTGATTCCCTTTGTAATTTGATCTATGATTTCCATCGGTTCTTCAAATCTCGGATTATCAGAAGTTACAATAATTTTATCGCTTAATTCGCTCGCGATCTTCCCCATTACAGGGCGTTTCGTTGTATCGCGATTTCCGCCGCAACCGAAAACTGTGTAAATTTTTCTTTCGCCGTTTACAATTTTTTGTACTGCCTGCAAAGCTTTTTCTAAGCTGTCCGCGGTATGTGAATAATCAACAATGACTTTTTTATTTTTATGATGAATTGTTTCAAATCTTCCCGGAACTTGCAGAGTATTTTCAATTCCTTTAATTGCAATTCCGGGATCAATTCCCAAAAGAACTGAAATTGCAAAAGCCCCGGCAGCATTGTATGCGTTGAAAAATCCGACTAATTTTGTTTTTAAATTATAAGTTGTGGCGTTGAACATTATTTCGAAAGTAGTGCCTTCCAAATCATAATAAATATTTTTTATAAGAAAATTTGAATTCGGATTTGTGCCGTATGAATAAACTTTTGATTTTGTATCTGAAATGATTTTTTCTGAATTTGCATCATCAAGATTAATTACGGTAAAAGAACTTTCATCAAGATTATCAAATAGAATTTTCTTTGCTTTGAAATATTCTTCAAAAGTATTGTGAAAATCCAAATGATCAGAAGTTATATTTGTAAAAATTGTTCCGCTGAAATGCAGATTTGCTACGCGATTTAAAACAAGCGAATGTGATGAAACTTCCATTACGGCAGATTTGCTGCCCTGATTTATCATTTGGGCGAAAAGTTGATTTAACTCAACAGATTCAGGGGTTGTAAGCGCAGTCGGAATTTTTTCATTGCCGATGTAATTTGCGATAGTTCCAATTAATCCGACTTTATTTCCTGCATTTTCAAAAATACTTTTTATAAAATATGAAGTTGTGGTTTTACCTTTTGTTCCGGTAATTCCGATTAATTTCATTTTTTTTGACGGCTCTTTAAAAAATGAATTTGAAACTTCCGCAAGTGCTTTTCTGGAATTTGAAACTAAAATTTTCGTAACATTTCTGTGAGTGAAAATTTCACCGGGAATTGAATTGTTATCTTCGAGAATAACCGCAGTTGCGCCTTTATTTATGGCATCCAAAATGAATTTATGTCCATCGGAATTAAAACCTTTAATAGCAACAAACAAAGTATTATTTTTCACTTGGCGCGAATCATAAGTGATACTTTCAATATCTTTTCTTTCAACTTCGCCGGAAACTTGAATTGCGCGAACGCTATTTATTAATTTTGTAAGTTCCATTTAATTGATTATAACTCCATCCAATTTTTTTGATTCGCACTTTAAAATGCAAACTTCTCCGGGCTTAATTTTTTGATCCGGAAGAATACTTTGCGAAACTACTTTTCCGCTTCCTTGAACTTTATATTTCAATCCTAATTGAGTTAAAACCGAAATTGCATCGCGCAATTGATAATTTGTAAGATTCGGCATTTTAGTTTTATCGGCAATTTTTTGTTTCTGCGCGATCATTTCTTTATTTACCTTTTCGGTAAAATTTGCAAATTCTTTTTGATCCTGATCATCATTTGATGCTAAAATAACTTCGTTTGTCTGCGGGTCACTTTCCAGATAATTTTGTTTGCAAAGCCTCATCAAATTTGGATCTGCTTCAATAATTTTTTCGGAAATTGATTTAAATACCGGCGCTGCAACAAGCCCGCCATATCTGCCGAGCTGAGGCGAATCCATAAGTATAAAGCAGACTATTTGCGGATTATCGACCGGAAAAAATCCTGCGAAAGATGAGTTATAACTGTTTGCAGAATATTTGTTATTTTCCAATTGTTTTGAAGTTCCGGTTTTTCCGCCGACTTTTACACCTTCAATTTTTGCAGTTTTTGCAGTTCCGTTTTCAACTACACCAAGCATAAAATCTTTAATAATGTTTGATGTTTCCGTACTAATGACTTTTCTAATAGGTTTTGGATTTGCATTTTCAACCATATTGCCTTCACGTGAAATTACTTTTTTCAAAAGATAAGGTTGGTACAAAGTTCCGCCGTTTACTAAAGCACAATATGCAGCGGTAAGCTGCATTGGAGTGATTGAAATTCCGTAACCGTAGGACATTGACATTTGCGAATAATCATCAAATTGTGCCGGCTTTAAAAGCTTTCCTTTTGTTTCACCGGGAAGATCAATACTTGTATAATTTCCGAAACCGAAATCACGTAAATATTTAAAGAATTCGCTTTTATCTATTCGCTGTACAAATTTTGCCATTCCGATATTGCTTGATTGTTCAATTACTTCTTTTGATGTAAGCCATTCATGCTTATGTGAATCGCTTATATTTACTCTTTTGTATCTGTATTTTCCGTTTTCGGCATAAACTTTTTCGTTTTCTTTTACTACGCCTTTATCAATTAAAGCAGCCATAATGATGCTTTTAAAAGTTGAACCGGGTTCGTAAGTATCGGTTAAAGCTTTATTTCTTCTTGATTCATTACTGAAGTAATTAAATTTATTTGGGTTGAAATCAGGTAAATTTGCAAAAGCCAAAACTTCGCCGTTATTAGGATTCATAATAATTCCCACGGCGGAATTTGCTTTGTACTGTTCAACTCCTTTTTGCAATTCTTCCTGCAATATTTTCTGATAAGTTTTATTGATAGTTAAAACTACGCTGTTGCCTGATTTCGGTTTTACCGTTGCATCTTCTGCAATACTTAACATTCTTCCTCTAACATCTCTGCGAATTAAAACTTTGCCATCAACGCCTTTAAGTTTTTCATCATAAAACTTTTCAATTCCTTCAACGCCTTTATAATCTTTATCTACATATCCAATTAAATGAGAAGCAAGATTATCATAAGAATAAATTCTTGTAGGATCTTCTTTTGAAAAAACTCCCTCAACGGTAAAACTTTTCAACTTATGTGATTTTTCGCGCGGCGCTTTTTCTTCAAGAGTTACAATTTTTGATTTTCCTTTAAGAATCTTTAAATAATGATTTTTGCTTTTACCGAAAACTTCCGAAAATTTAGCTGCAATTTTTTCGGCATCATCTTTTTTCAACATTCTAGTATCGGCAAAAAACGAAACATCATTTCTGTCATAAGCTATAAGTTCGTTATTGCGATCGTAAATGAAGCCTCTTTCGGCGCGCAGATTTCTAATTTCGGTTTGCTGATTTTTAGCGTAAAAAGCATAGTCTTCGTGCATATTGATTTGAATATCAAACAGCTTTGCCGCAAGTACGGTAAAGAAAACTGTCATAGCAGCTATTATTACTAATAATCTGTTGTTATTCATATTTGCCGTTAACTATTCTTGAAATTTGTTCAACTTGCACTTTATCAATTTGCATTTTAATTTCATCGTTACCGGATTTTACCATTCCGAGTTTTGAAAATGCCGCTGTAACGATTCTTTCTTCTGCTTCTAATTTTTGAACTTCAACCTGAAGCATAGTTCTTTGATTCTTTTTTGAGCTTAGCGATTCTTCAAGAAGAAGATTTTCTTTTTTCAATTTTTCAATTTCAATTCTTAAGCTTACGTACGAAATAATAAAGGCAGCTGCAAAAAGAATTCCGAATAAAACTGTAGGCAGCATCATATTGCTTTTTTGTTTTTTCATATTCTTTCGGCAACTCTTAATTTTGCGCTGCGCGCTCTTCTGTTAATTAAAATTTCATTTTCATCCGGCAGTACCGGTTTTTTTGTTATAATTTTCAATCTTTGTTTTTTGCCGCAAGTACAAACCGGAAAATCTTTCGGACAAACACAAGGAACCGTTTCATATTTGAAAACGTCTTTTACAATTCTATCTTCCAAAGAATGATAAGCGATAATTACTATATTTGCGCCCGGTTTAAGTAATGTTACCGCTTTTGTCAAAAATTCTTCTAAAACGCCAAGTTCGTTGTTTACATAAATTCTGAAGGCCTGAAAAACTCTTGATAAAGTTTTGTTCAAATATTTTTCGGGCGTAATTTTTTCAATGATTTCAGCAAGATCTTTTGTCGTTTTAATTTTTTTGATCTTTCTGTTTTCTACAATTTTTCTTGCAATTTTTCTTGAGTTCTTTTCTTCACCGAATTCATAAATCAGATCTGCAATTTCTTCTTCGGTAAATCCGTTTATAATATCTGATGCTTTAACTTTCAATGATTTATCAAGCCGCAAATCCAATGGACTTTCAACTCTGTATGAAAATCCTGCATCGGCATCATCTAATTGAAAAGAAGAAACTCCGAGATCGGCAAAAATTCCGTCATATGCTTCAACATTTTCAATTTTTGAGATCAGATCAATTTGCGAAAAATTTGTTTTGTAGATTTTAAATCTTTTTTCATTTTCAAATTTTAAAGAACAATATTCAAATGCTTTATCATCAACTTCGGCTGCAACAAGTTTGGCATCTTCATTCAATTCTTTTAAAAATTCTTGAGAGTGCCCGCCAAAACCGAGCGTTGCATCAAAGTAAACACCGCTTTTATTATTTATAAGATAATTTTTGCTTTCTTTAAGCAGAACCGGAACGTGAATTTCTTCCATATTAAAACGTCATTACCTCTTGCGCTATTTGCTCAAAAGTTTCCGGTTGTTCATTCAGATAATTTTCGTAAGTCTTTGGATTCCAGATTTCAATTTTTTTAACTGCGCCGAGTATGAACACATCTTTTTCGATGCCGGCATATTCAATTAAACTTTGCGGAATCAATAATCTCGATTGTGAGTCAAGCGTATCTTCGTTAGCGGATTGTAAAAACATTCTTAAAAACTTTGATTCTCTTGCGTTAAAAGGATTAAGTTTGGAAAGTTTTTCTTCGAGTTCTTTCCATTGATCAAGCGGGTAAATATCGATACAGTTTGCAATGCCTCTGGTCATTACAAAAGTATCGTTAGCCTCTGGCTTAACATGCTTGCGAAGCTTAGCCGGAATGCTTATGCGATTTTTTGCATCGATAGTAAAATTGAAACTTCCTATAAACATTTTGCCCCACTTTTTGGGATTTCAAAACACTTCTACCCACTGGCATATAAAATAACTTATTTATATATGCAATGTCAAGAATTTTTAAAAAATTTTTTACTTGATTTTTATTTTTTTTATGCATGCAAGTAGTTTGTGAGGTTCAGCGAAAAATTGGACAAAAGGTTTTATATATAAGTCATTATAAATTAATATTTCAGAGGATTTTTTTGAAGCAGAACTTAATGAATTTAATGTAACTCTTATATGAAACAACAGGTTAATTATATTGAAGATTTACCGGAATGAATTTGAAATAAAACATAAAAAAAGCGCTGCAATTATTGCAGCGCTTCAGTATTAACTTTTTTGTCTAAAGTAAATTTCAAAACAAAATAACCCAAAATTCCGGAAAATAAAGAACCGATAATAATTCCCAATCTTTCATCAAAAAGAAGATTTACTCCCGTTTCTTCAAAAGAAAGTGATCCGATAAATAAGCTCATTGTAAATCCAATTCCGCATAAAATAGCTGTTCCGTATAAAGTTGACCATCTGATTCCCGGTGGAAGATTTGTTAATTTTAATTTAACTCCAATCCAGCAGAAAACCATAATTCCCAATTGTTTTCCGATGAACAGACCAAGGATAATTCCTAATGAAACTCCATGTGAAATTTGTTCTAAGCCAACGCCTTTTAAATTAATTCCTGAATTCATAAACGCAAAAACAGGTAAAATTAAAAATGCAACTGCTGAATGAAGATCATGTTCCAGAGTTTTCAAAGGCGAAAAATCAGGATCGTTTTTCGATGTGATCGGAATGAACATAGCCATAACCACGCCTGCTAAAGTTGCGTGTACTCCCGATTTCAACAACGCAAACCACATTATAATCCCGATAGTTAAATAAACACTTCTGGCTTCAACATGAAGTCTGTTTAAAATTATCAAGACCACAATGCAAATTGCCGCAACTGCAAGTGCAATTAAAGAAATTTTTGCAGTATAGAAAAGGGCAATAATTAGAATTGCTCCAATGTCATCAAAAATTGCAAGTGATGTTAAAAACACTTTTATACTAACCGGAACTCTTGAGCCAAGAAGTGAAAGAATTCCAAGCGCAAATGCAATATCGGTAGCAGCGGGAATTGCCCAGCCTTTCATTGCAACTGGATCGTTATAATTGAAAATCACATAAATTGCTGCGGGAATTGCCATTCCTCCAATTGCACCAATTCCCGGGAAAATTATATTTTGAACGCTGGAAAGTTCACCTTCCATAACTTCTCTTTTTAATTCCAATCCTATCAAAAAGAAAAATATTGCCATCAATCCGTCATTTACCCAAAGTAAAATCGGTTTTGCAACTTCGAGCGCACCGATCTTAAATTCAATCGGAATATCAATCAGCATTTTGTAATATTCATACAAAGGCGAATTTGCAATTATAATTGCAAGTAAAGCAGTAGCCATTAAAACCAATCCGCCGGCAGATTCCATTTTGAAAAATTTTACTAACGAGTTTTTGATCGCCAACATTTTTTTACCCGGGTTTAATGTGAAATATTGTAAGTTTAAACTAAAATATAATTTTTTGAATTAAAGGGAATAAAAATCGTATATTTTTCGCTTTGTGGTAAAATCCCGGATTAAAATATGAAAAGATTATTAAAGATGTTTTACGGAAAAAATTCAAAAAAATATGTAATATTTTCCAAAGAAAACTAAACTTTGAAGAATCATAAAATTTGAAATCGTAATATATTTTTGATTGTAATAAATGAAGTATGAATAGAGAAGAATAGATCTATAATTTCGGACGTAGAATTCCACTGAGCCACCTGCCGGAATCGAACCGGCGACCTACGCATTACGAATGCGTTGCTCTACCAGTTGAGCTAAGGTGGCTTTTAAATACAAAAGCAAGTCTAAATTGCTAAACACAATTAACATTCAAAAGAGCTTTTAAATTAAAAGCTCTCTGAATAATATTATAAAAAGATCAAAACATTAAAAATCGAACTATCTTATTTTTTTCTTATGTCTATTTTTTCTTAATCTTTTTTTACGTTTGTGAGTTGCCATTTTATGGCGTTTTCTTTTTTTTCCGCAGGGCATTAATTACCTCCATTTAAGTTTTTATCCAATAAATTTCTAGCTCTAATTCCAATTTCGTTATTCGGATTTATTGCAGCAGCTTTTTTCCACCACGCAGCTGCAGAATCCTGATAACCCATATTAAAATTTACAACACCCAAATTCAAGTGAGCAATTTGGTGGTTAGGTGAAACTTTCAAACCGCTTCTCATATATTTTTTGGCAGTTTCGTATTGTTTTAAGTTAAAATAAACTACGCCTAAATCAACTAAAACATCTGCATTATTCGGATTTTTTCTTAAATACATTTCATAATATTTAATTGAACGCTGCTCAAATCCCGAATCATTAAGCAAATGTGCTAATTCTAAAACAGTAGGAAGGTTTGTTGTATCGCTGTTCACAATCCCTTCAAGCCTGTTTATTTCCTGAAGATTATTCAAATTAATATTTGATTGATTTTGGGGAACATTATGAACGTGAACAGGTTTTTCATCAAAAGCTCCCGAAGCAAAAAGTATTATTAATCCAAGTAACGCAATTGCCAACACTATCAATGAAATTTGCATTCCCGAAAGCTGTTTTCCGTTTTGTTCCGAAGCATCGGATTTTATTTGCTCTTTACGATATGGATCTTTTTTATTTTGCTTATTTTTATTTTGAAATTTCGGTTCACTGGATTTTTTGGTTATTTCTTTTTGAACCGGAACTGTTCTTGTGATCTCTTCTTTAACATCGGTTCTTATAACTTCTTCATTGCCGCTTAATTTAACTCCGCATGATTCGCAATAATTCAAATCAGCATCTGTCTCTTCACCGCATTCATTACATTTTACTAATCGAACTTCTTTAACGGTTTTGTTAACTTCGGCTGTTTGATCAAAAGCATTTTTTAAATTAATTCCGCAATTCGGGCAAAAATTAATATTTTCCTTTTCTAAACCATAATTACAATTCGGGCAGTTGATCATTGCTTGTTCTCTTCTTTCATTCCTTTATCAACAATCGATTTAAAATCTTTGGAAAACTTAAAAACCGGAACAAAATGTTCATCAACAAAAACCTGTTCGCCGCTTTTAGGATTTCTTGCATATCTTGCATTTTTCTTTTTAACACGGAAGCTTCCGAAACCTCTGATTTCAATGCCTTTGCCTTCTTTCAAAGTTTCTATTACTGTGCTGATAAATCCTTCAACAATCGCTTCGGTTTCGATTTTGGTCAACCCTGTACCTGAAGCAATTCTTTCAACAATATCGGCTTTTGTTAACTGTTTTCCCATATATTTCACTTTTTAAATTTATAGATTTGAAAGTTATCAAAAATTCGCCAAAAAATCCAATTCATTCGAAAGGAAATTTCGGTTAAGTATATTATTTATATGGATTTAGTGAAAATTTGCAAATCGCCGCAAGCGTTAGCCGTATTTTTGTTTAAGCTTTTGAATTACGGGATTTAATTTTTCGGCAAATGAAGCATCAAACTTTACTGCATTTTCCCAGTCATTTATCGCATTTCTGAATGAATGAAGTTCAGAGTAAATAAATCCGCGCAAATAATACCCAATTGCGTAATTTGCTTTTAAATGAATGGCTTTATTAAGATCGTTTAACGCATCCTGCGAATTTTCAAGTTTGTGGTGAGTTGATGCACGTTTGAAATATTTTATATGATCTGTGGGATCAAGAGAAATTGCTTTAGAAAGATCTGCAAGCGCACCGTAAAAATCTTCAGTTTTGATTTTGGCTTCTGCCCTTGCAATATAAGCTTCAGTGTAATCACTTTTCTTAAGAGCTTTTGTAAAATCCGAAATTGCTCCGTGAAAATCTTTTAAACCGGCTTTTGAATTTCCGCGGTTGAAATACGCCTCATTATTTTCAGGCTCTATTTCAAGGACTTTGTTGAAATCTTCTATCGCTGAGTTGAAACTCTTATTATGATTTTTTATCAATCCCCTGTAATTTACAGCTTCTGTTAGAAGCGGATTTAATTCAAGTGCTTTTTCCAAAGATGAAAGTGCTGCATCATAATTTTTAAACTGAAATTCAATGATTGCAAGATTTAATAAAACTTCATGATCTTCATTATTAAGTTGATGGGCTTTTAGATAATCGTTTTTTGCACCTTCGTAATCAAATAAAATTTTTCTTACATTACCCCGTTCAAAATATGACTGAAAATTTTTCGGATTGATTTCAATAACCCTTGAAAGATCTGCTTCCGCCCCTTCAAAATCGCGCTGCTCAAGTTTAATGTTTGACATAAAAAGATATGAATCATAAAAATCAGGATTTATTTCTAATGCTTTTCTTAAATAATTTAAAGCATCGTTGTTTAATTCCTGAAGCTTTTTAATTTTTGCAATGTAAAAACAAGATTTATAATGTTTAGGATTTATCTCCAATGCTTTTTGAAGATCTGCTTCGGCTTGCTGTAAATTGCTGATCTGAAAATTGCATAATCCTCTTTTAAAATAATAAGCGGAATTTGATGGATTGATTTCTATTGCTTTATTCAGATCAATAATGGCTTTTTTATAATCATCAATTAAATATTTAACTCTTCCGAGAGCAAAAAATATTTCGGGATTATCAGGACTTAAATTTGCAGCATCAGTATAAAAATCAATTGCAAGATTAAATTCTGTTTTGTGTTCGTAAATTTTTCCGATCAGATAAAAAGGATGTGAAACCGTTCTGTTTTTGCTAATAAAAATTTGAAGATCTGCAAGAGCTTTGTCAAATTCTTTTAATTTCAAAAATGATTCACCACGGTAAAGATAAGCATTTGCAGCAGTATCTTTTTGCAATTCAATTGTTTTAGTGAAATTGAAAATTGCCTCTTCAAAAATTCCGGTGTAAAATTTTACAAGTCCTTTACCGTAATATACTCTTGCAAGCGCGGGATTAAATTTTATTAAATTATCAAAAGCAGTTAGTGCTTCTGAATATTTTTTTTCGTTAAGTAGATTTTCAGCTTGCTTTATTAAGGCATCATCATCATTTTTTGAAAAAATATTTTTTAAGAACGACATTTCGCTCTTCCTCTTTATTGAATTTTTAAGAGAAATATTCAAAAATAATTTCTATTTTCAAAATAAAATAATCTTAACTGAATTATCTTTCTGAATATTTCTCTTTATTTTTAATTAATTATCGAAATAATTTTTATTTATTTGAACTTTCGCCTTTATTTTCAAATGCTCTGTTGCCTATCATCATTTTTGAATCATACGGAGCAGGCTCGCCGCCCAAATATTTATGGAACCATTCCAAATGAGAATTATAATATAATGGCATTGATTTTACGTGGCTCGGCCAATGTCCGTCATTCTCAAACACGATCAATCTTGATTCAATTCCCTTCTTTTGCAGATCAGTAAAATAATGTAAACTTTGTGTGTATGAAACTCTGTAATCTTTTTCGCCGGTTACGATCAAAGTAGGAGTTGCAAAATTTTCGACAAAGTTTGATGGTGAAAATTTTTCGTAAAGATCAGAATTCCATGGCTGTCCTTTTAAATCAAATTCAGGGAACCAAAGTTCTTCAGTAGTTCCGAAAAATGATCTAAGATCGTACAAGCCCATCATCGAAGCGAGGCATTTAAATCTTTTTGTTTTTGCCTGAAACCAATTTACCATATATCCGCCGTAACTCCATCCCATCGCGCCAATTCTTTCTGTATCAACAAAGGGAAGTTTTTCAATTTCATCTACAACTTTCATTAAATCTTCATAAGGTTTTCCGCCCCAATCTCCTGAAATTGCCAAGGTGTAATCTTGCCCGTATCCTGTTGAGCCGTGAGGATTTGCAAAAACAACAATGTAACCGTAACCCGGATAAACTTGCCAATCACCGCGGAAAGCATCCATCCATTGACTTTGCGGACCTCCGTGAACATTCAAAATTACTGGGTATTTTTTTGTTGAATCAAAACCGTGCGGCTTCACAATAAATGTATGAACTTTTTTTCCTTCGGCACCTTCAACCCAAATTTGCTCAGCGGGACGAACATCAACTTCTTCGTTAAATTCTTTATTCGCAAAAGTTAATTCAGTTTCTTTTTTATTTTTTAATTCAAGCGAATAAATTTCCGCGGGCTTTCCAACAGAGCGTGAATTGTAAACCAAATATTTTTTATCGGGAGAAATATCAAATCCGAAAATAGAACGGTTATCAGTCAACTTTTGAATTTTGTTATTCTTTAATTCAATTTTGTAAACCGGTGAATAACCTTGAACATCGCCGTTAAAATAAATTTCTTTTGAATCTTTTGACCAAACAAAATCATTTACCCAATTATCAAATTCATTTGTAATTGTAGAAATTTTTCCTGTCACTCTTTCGTACAAAGCAATTGTAAAAACATCGGCTTCGTAACGAGGAATAATTTGTTTTCTGAATGCAATGTATTTACCGTCAGGAGAATAAATTGGAGTTCCGTCCCAACCTTCATTTTCTCTTGTAATATTTCTAGGTTCGCCGCCACTAACCGGGACAATCCACAGATCAGAATTTGTTGATGATGCCGGATCTTCAACTCTTTTTGATGCAAAACAAATTTCTTTACTGTCAGGAGAAAAATTAAATCCGATTCCGCCGCCTGCCATAAATACAGGCGACTCCCAATTTCCCGGAGTTAAATCTTTATATTCATTTTTTGCAATGTCATAAACAAAAATGTGTGAAAATTTTCCGGCAGAATATTCAGTCCAATGCCTGTACAATAATTCATCAGCCATATTTGCTTGAATCGGACCTTTATCCATTGCTTCCTGATTTAATTTATTACATTCTTGGTCAGCGCCGCAATCCGGAAAAACACTTGCGGCAAAAGCAATTAATTTTCCGTTCGGTGAAATTACAGGGTCTGAAACTCCGGAGTAAAAATCAGTTATCTGTTTAACTTGTTTATTTGCCAAATTGTAAAAATTAATTTGTGAAGCACCTGATTTTGAGGAAACAAAATAAAATCCCTTTCCGTCATTATTCCAAAAAGGATTAAAATCAGATTTATCGGTAAGTTCAAGTTGGGATTTATTTGAGCCGTCAAAATTCATCTTGTAAATTTCTGTGCTTGATTTTCCTTCTGGCAAATTACTTTCTGTTATTGTATAAAGAATTTGTTTTCCATCGGGAGAAATTACAGGTGCACCGACATTTTTAACTTTGTAAAGATCATCCAAAGTAAAGGCTCTTTTTTGCGCAAACAAAAAATTGCAAGTTGAAAAAGAAATGAGTAAAATAAAAAAGATTTGAAATTTTGTTCTCATAGTAATATTGATTTTGTTACTTGAAATAATTTTTTATTTAAATTTCTTTAAAAATATGAAAATAATTTCAAGATAGATAATGAAAAATTAAAAATGGAAAATTCATTTAACGACAAACAGAAATCAATATTGTCATTTCGAGCGCAGCGAGAAATCTATTAATATACTAAAAAATAAAAAGGGAAATTATGAAAGAGGAAACTTTGAAAATCGAAGGTATGACTTGCGGACATTGCGTAATGGCTGTAAAAAAAGAATTGCAAAAATTGGACTTAAATATAAAAGATGTTCAAATCGGTAAAGCAACAGTTGAGTATGATGAAACAAAAGTTAATAAAAAAGAAATTGAAGATGCAGTTGAAGAGGCCGGTTACAAAGTAAAGAAATAAATATATTCTACAAAATTACTTATTTTCTTAATCATAATTTTTTTCTTAATCTTACTTTGATAAATCAAAGATTTGAAAGATTAAAATGATTTGGAAAGAATTATCCTACTTTTTTAATAATTTTTAATTGAATATTGATTCAAAATTCAGCTTTAATTTTATGAAAGAATTCAAAACATTAATTATCAAAAATATGGTTTGCAGTCGCTGCATAAAAGTTGTAAAAGAAGAATTGGAAAAATTGAATTTAGAAGTCAATAAAATTGAACTTGGTGAAGTTGAAATTTCAGGAAACGAAATTCCTTTGGAAAAGATCAGATCAGTCTTGGAAGAAAACGGATTTGAATTAATTCAAGATAAAAAAGCGAAGATCATCAATAAAATTAAGGGTTTGATAATTGAATTAGTTCATTCCGATAAAATTGAAAATATGAATTTAAATTTTTCTGAGTATCTTTCACAAAATCTGCATTTGGAATATCAATATCTTACGATCCTTTTTTCATCAGTTGAAAATATTACAATTGAGCATTTCATAATTCTGCAAAAAATTGAACGCGCAAAAGAATTATTAAAATATAATGAACTGACTTTAAGCGAAATTGCATACAGATTAGGTTACAGTTCAGTTCAGCATCTTTCAAATCAATTCAAAAAAGTTACCGGATTTACTGCAAGCCAATTTAAGCAATTAGCTGAAAATCAACGCAAACCTTTGGATAAAATTATTTAAAATCTTATAACAAATTTTGAAAATTCTGTAACGCATTTCATTCATTTCATCTTTAATTTTGAATTAACAAATTTATTAAAGAAAGGATTTTAAAATGAAAAATGAAGTAATAAAAATCAACGGAATGAGCTGCGGACATTGTGTAATGGCTGTTAAAAGAGAGTTATCAAAATTGGATATTAAAATCACAGAAGTGAAAGTCGGCTCTGCTGAAATTATATATGATGAAAATAAAGTTCAAAAGTCACAAATTGAAAATTCTATTAGTGAAGCAGGATTTGAAGCAGAAAAATAAGTTTGATTTTCATAAAGGAAATTGAGATGAAAGATGAATTAATAAAAAATAAAGATACGCAAAAGTTTAACTTGCAAGTTGAAGGAATGACCTGTGCAAGTTGTGTTGCACGCGTTGAAAAAGCGATAAAAAAAGTTGAAGGCGTTGAAAATGTTTCTGTAAATTTTGCAACTGAAAAAGCCAGTTTTGAAATTGATCCGGGAAAAGTGGATTTAAAGGAAATTGAAAAAATTGTTGAAGATGCCGGCTATAAAATTCAATTACCTGAAAAGAAAGAAAAAGTTTTATCAGAAATAAAAGATGAACCTGTTGAAACTGAAAGTAATTATTTCAAGGAACTTAAAAAAGATTTGATCTTTGCGCTGGTGCTTACACTCCCCGTTTTTGCTATTAGTATGAGCATGGAATTTTCGTGGTTCCATAAAGTATTTCCAATAAAAATGGATTACATAAATAAAATTTTGTTCTTGTTAACTACACCGATTGTTTTTATATCGGGTAAAAGATTTTTTACAATTTTCTGGAACAATTTAAAACATTTTGCTGCTGATATGAATTCACTTGTTGCAATTGGAACAGGCGCAGCTTATATATACAGCACTGCTGCAACGCTTTTTCCTGAACTTCTTTCAAAAGCGGGAATTCCGCCGCATGTTTATTTTGATTCAACAGCAGTAATTATAACACTGATTTTGTTGGGAAGATTTTTGGAAAATCGCGCTAAACAAAAAACCGGATCTGCAATTAAAAAACTTTTAGAACTTAAACCTAAAACTGCGCGCATTAAAAGAAATGGGAACGAGATTGAAATTAAAATTGAAGAATTGAAATTAAAGGATATTGTTGTAGTTCGTCCTGGTGAAAAAATTCCCGCAGATGGAATTATAATAGAAGGTTACTCAACGATAGATGAATCAATGATAACCGGTGAAAGTATTCCGGTTGAAAAAAGTAAAGGGACAAAAGTTATTGGCGGAACAATAAATAAAACAGGCGCATTTGAATTTGAAATTTCCGCTCTCGGCAATAATTCCGTTTTGGGACAAATAATAAAATTAGTTGAAGAAGCACAAGGTTCAAAAGCACCAATACAAAAATTGGCTGATAAAATTGCATCTGTTTTTGTTCCTGTTGTAGTTATTATAGCAATTTTAACTTTTATCATATGGTTAATTTTTGGCGGTGAAAACGCTTTTAGCTTTGCGCTTGTTAATTTTATTGCAGTATTAATTATCGCTTGCCCTTGTGCGTTAGGACTTGCAACTCCAACTGCAATTATGGTTGGAACAGGGCTTGGAGCAAATCACGGAATATTAATTAAAAATGGTGAAAGTCTTGAAATAGCACATAAAATTAACACAATAATTTTAGATAAAACCGGAACAATTACGGAAGGCTCTCCGACAGTCACTGATATTTTTCCATTAAATATTTCTGAGAATGATATAATGAAAATTATCGGTTCAGTCGAAAATAAATCCGAGCATCCAATTGCAAATTCAATAGTTGAATATGTAAAATCAAAAGGAATTTCTTTTGATCAAGTTGAATCTTTTCAAAGTTTAACCGGTATGGGAATTACAGCAATTGTTAATGGAGATGCAATAGCAATTGGCAATTTGAAATTGATGAATGAATATTCAATAAATATTAAAGAAATTGAAAAGGAATTTCACAGACTTTCAGATGAAGGTAAAACTGTTGTATTCACGGTGATAAACGGAGAATTAAAAGGAATTATTGCTGTCGAAGATCCAATAAAATCAAGTTCAAAAGAAGCAATCGGGCAATTGAAAAAAATGAATCTGAAAGTTGTTATGCTAACCGGTGATAACAAAAAGACCGCATCTGCAATTGCAAAAAGAATTGGCATTGATGAATTTATTGCGGAAGTTTATCCCGAAGATAAAGCAAATGAAGTATCAAAATATCAAAAGCAAAATCAGATTGTTGCAATGGTTGGCGATGGAATTAATGATGCTCCCGCGCTTGCTCAAGCAGATGTTGGAATTGCAATGGGAAGCGGAACTGATGTTGCAATTGAAGCATCTGATATAACTTTGCTTAAAGCGGATTTGAATGGAGTTGTGAACGCAATTAAACTTTCAAAGAAAACAATATCAACGATCAAACAGAATTTGTTCTGGGCTTTTATTTACAATGTTGCCGGAATTCCGCTTGCTGCTTTTGGTCTGCTAAACCCAATGTTTGCGGCACTTGCAATGTCATTCAGTTCAGTTTCGGTTGTTACAAATTCACTTCGCTTGCGAAGATTCAAAATCAAATAATTTTGCGCTCTAAATTAATTCTCGTTATCTTGAATTAAACCTCAAGATAACGGGAATTCATATGAAATATTTTATTTTTCTTTTAACATTTTTTCTATTTTCCATTAATCTATTTTCACAAAATTATAATTCAAACATAAAAATATTTTTTGATTATCTAATTTCCGATAGTTCGAATATCATTGATTTTATTGATTCAAATGAACTCCGGAAATCTGAAAGATTAAATATAACTTATCAAAATGTTGAAAATAAAATATTGATCTCGTATGGTATTGATCCTGAAATAAAAGAAAACATCAAGTCAGGAAAATCAAATTATAATCTGAAATTTGAAAATCTTGAAGAAGGATTTAAAAAAGTAATTTTTACTTCGGGAAAGAATTACAAAAAGGAATTTTATTTCAAAAACGGTAAATTTATTTTACCTCAAAGTTATTTTACCCTCAATTGGGAAGTTATTGAAACTGATTATTTTAATTTTCTGATAAGCGATAGGAACCGCTTCAATATTTATGCTCAAAACAAATTAATATCTTTTGTTGATGCTGTTTTAAATCTTCTTAATGTAAATCAAAATGAAAAAGAAATATTAAAAAAGGAAAAAATAAATTATGTACTTTGCAAAGATGAAGATGAAGTAAAAAAGATTACGGGATTTTCAACTAAAGGAATTTATATTTTAGCCTCTGATGAAATTATAACTTCGTATAATTCACACTTTCACGAAGTTTCACATTTGCTTATTAATTTCAGACATAAAATGCTTCCTGTTTTTACTCTTCCTTTTTTTCAGGAAGGGTTTGCATCTGCAATTGGTGGTAGAGGCGGAATTTCACGAACCATACTTTTGAACATCGGAAAATTTCTTGAACAATCGGATTTTATAAATCTTCAAACAATTCTGACTTACAATGATTTTTTTCAAGAGGATGCTTCTCTTACCTATCCTTATTCAGCAATTTACAATTTTTATTTGATTAACCGCTATGGTATTGAACATTATTTGAACTTATATAAAACATACAGCGGCGATCCGGATTTCGTAAAAAGTTTGAATATAGATAATATAAAACTCCCGCCGAAAAATGACTTTGAAAAATTTATTCAGAATTTTAAAGTTGAAAGTACGATTGCAATAAATTCTGACATTCAATTTGAAGATATTATTTTCGCAAATGATTTTACCAGAATTTATTCTTCCTCGGAATATTACAAATTTATGCTGAAGGCAAACGTATTAATTACTCCTTCAGAAAAAACCGATTTTTACATTAGTCAAAAATTCAAAGAAAGTTTTCCTGATTTATCATATTCAGGTGAAAAATATTTGATTTCGGTAAATAGCAGAGAAATTAATATTTACAATTTATATACTGATATTTTAATTGATTCTTACAATGCAGGTTTTAATTTAAATAATGAAGAACTTAAAAGTGAAGATAATTTTTTTGTTTTTTATGTAAAAAGAAATTTGTTTGATGAACCGTTAGAGCAAATGAACTTTACAACATTTTGAGGAATAAAATGGGCAAATATGAAATTCAAAAAAATCCTTTTATCGTTCCGGTTAATGATAATAAATTAATTGAAGAACATTTCGGTAAAGCAAGTATTGATGCGGGTGATTTCAGTTTTGCGCACATGATTGCCCCGCCTAATTGGAGCGAACCTTTTCAAACCCCTGATTTTGATGAAATTACTTTTATAATTTCTGGTAAGAAAAAATTTGAAATTGACGGTGAGGAAATTATTCTGGAAAAAGGAAATTCCATTTTGATAAAGAAAGGATCGCGGGTCAGATATTCAAATCCTTTTGATGAACCGGTTGAATATATCTCTGTTTGCATTCCGGCTTTTACAATGGAAAGAGTTCACAGAGAGGAAAATTAAATTGATAAAAAGATATTTCTATTTGATTTCAATCTTTGTTTGCTTCAGTATTTTTTCATCGCAAAACATATTTTCTCAAAACGAGAAAAATATAATAGCGGTTAATCCGGTTAAATTTTTCGTCTTTTACAATTTGAATTATTACAGATCAATTTCCGCCTCATCAGTCATTGGAGGAGGCGCGCAAATCCCGACTTTCAAAAGTGCAAAGGGATACGGATTTCAGGCGGAATACCGATATCATTTTGGCGGAAGAGCACCGGTCGGATTTTATACTGCACCTAATTTTTCTTATAACAAAATCGAAATAAAAAATGTAGCCGGTGAGCCAATTTCCGCGGGAATTCTTTTCGGTTGGCAATGGATGTTTGAAAATAATTTCGCAATGGGAATCGGATTGGGTGGAGATTATTATTTTTTGCGGAGTACAATTATAGAACGCGATTTTAATTTGGTAAACGGATTTTTACCGGCAATCAGATTTGACGTAGGTTTTGCATGGTAACAAAAATGCCGGATGAAAATTTCCGGCATTCTTAAATTGATTCAAAATATTTCATTTTATTTTAAAGATATTATTTTCACTTACAGAATCTGGAATTAAATCACTTCCTATTGTAACTTGATCTAATTTTTCGGAAATCTGCAAATTAATTTTATACTCTTTATTATTCTCCCAAATTTCAACTCCATATCTTATCGAATCAATTTTTCCGTTCTCATAGAATAAATTTAATTGTAACGGGACCGGCAATCCGCCTTTATTTTCAAGGGTTATCTCAACATTTTGATTTTTTTGAACTACATTTTTAACTGCTACATCAGGAAAACCGAAATTGAAAAACCAGGAATTCCAAAACCAATTTAAATTCCTGTTCGTTACCCTGTTGAATGTATTGAAAAAATCATAAGGAAGCGGATGTTTGCCATGCCATCTTCTCATAAATTCATTTAAGGCTTTTGAAAATATTTCATCGCCTAAAAGTTGACGTAGAATATAATATGCCAAAGATGATTTTCTGTATGAATTAAAAGTAAGTGCATCACCACGCAGTGAAATTCCGGGTACCATTAATGGCGCTTCAAATTCATTTCCGGCTGTTTTTAAATATTCACTTACAAGATTTCTTTCGGAATAATAAATCCCGATCAAATTATTTTCTATATCAATTGCATATGCTTCCGCCCATCCTTCATCCATCCACGGATATTTTCTTTCATTAATTCCCATATAAAACGGAAAAAATGTGTGCGTTACTTCGTGAAGTGTTAATCCTATAGCATAGTTTCTGCTCCATGCTTCACCATCATTAACGATCATAGGGAATTCCATTCCGCCGCCTTTTTCGCTATTTCTGAAAACCGTCATTGAATTATATGGATAAGGAACGTACGGAATTTCTTCGGAATACATTTTTATGATTTTTCTTGTAATATCAGCGATCTCATAAAAATCTTCTGCACCTTCCGGATAGACCGCGCTAACAAAAACTTTTCTCATGTCTTTATTATCTGCATTTACAGACGAAGCATCCCACAAATAATGATTACTTAAAGCAAATGCAAAATCAGGCACTTTTTCTGCCTTATATTTCCATATAATTTCCGGTTGCGCTTTCGTAAATTCTGTTGAACCAAGATCTTCTTTTGTAATTATTTTGAATACTGAATCAGAATTCATGGCTGATCTGTATCTTTCAAAAATTCTGTTAGAAAAAGTTTCACCCGGATTTTCCAAATTCCCTGTTGCCCAAACAACAAAATTTCTCGGTGCCGTAATCTCAACATCGTAATTATTAAAATCATTATAAAATTCTAAATGTCCGCTGTAATTTGTTTTATCCCAGCCATCAATATCATCATAAACTGAAATTTGGGGATACCAATACGCAATAAAAAATGATGTTGAATCAACAGTTCCCATTCTTAATCCTGTTGATTTATCAAGAGTAAAATTCCAATCAATAATAATTTCGGTTTGTGAATTCGGCGCTACATAATTATCCAATTTTATGATCATATTAGTTCCGTAACGGATTACTTTTGATTTATTTTCTAGATCCAAATCTTCTCCGCGCAATTTTATTTTTGTAATCTCAACTCCATTCCCAACATCACTTGAATCAACTCTGAAATCACGGGAATTTCCTTTTTGAAATATGTCCTGATACAAACGAATCACAATTTCTTTTAAAGAATCAGGACTATTATTATAATATTTAATTATTTCACTTCCGGAAATTTTACGGGTTCCGGGCTCTACCTTTACTTTTATTTTATAATCTGAAGAATTTTGCCAATAATTTTTTCCTGTAAGTCCGGATGAATTTCTGGTTTCTTTTTGATATGCTTTTTTGATGTTCAGAGGAGTATAAAGATCATTGTTTTGTGCAACGATTTTCGTAATAAAAATAAGCGAGAATACAAGAATAAAATATTTCATTTCAGTTCCTATTTTTTATTGAATTTAAATTATCAAATTTGTTTTTAAAACAAAAAGAATTTTGATTTTTATTTGCCGATAATTTACCTTGTCAATAAACTTCAATTTTTTCATATTGAAATATGAGACGTATGTTTAATAATATGAAAGGATGAAAATGCCTGAAGTAAATCGTTCACACAGAACAGCATCAATTTGGCCTTGGGCATTGGGAATTTTTGCGGTTTTGGCTATCGGTTTTGTAATTGTTTCTTTTATTTCCACAGGCGATGAAGTAGTTGAAAATAAAGGCGAAGGATACGAATTTGAAAGCGTTCCTTCAGATGTAAATGCTTTTTCGGATTTCTTAATTATGGCAAAGGATAGTTTAGGCGATGGAATAAATTCCGATTATACTAAAGAAGGAATTTTACATCTTTCGGAAGCATTAAATGCTTTGGTTAAGAACAAAGAAAATATTTCTGATGATCTTCGAAAGAAGAATTATCAGCTATCAAAAAAAGCTGAAGATATTGCAGGTGAAGATGAAATTGATGATATGCAAGAAATAAAGGAAGTTTTTATTGCAGCTACCGAAATAATTGATTCTCTTACAAATTCAGCAGCAATTGAAATTAAAAATGAAGTTGCCGAAATTCAATCAACTGCAAATCAATTGAATGAAGATAAAGATCTTTTCAGTCAGGATGAAATTGTAATGAACTTTTTTGATAAAGCAAATTCGGTAATTAAATCTTTAGCAAATTCAGAAACACCGGAAGCGGCAAGTTTGTAAGGAGATTTGATGGCATTAACGAAATCTAAAGAACGGATTCCGGTTTGGGTTTGGTTCACTGCATTTATTGCAACAATAGCATTTTTGTAGATGCTTTTTGCTTATTCAAAAGATCCGCCTGATGATGAAAATATTATGACTCCGGCTGATATAATGCAAGTTGATGAATAAGTAAAAAAAGTATAGACGGAATATTCGATATTTGCAAAATCGTTTTTGATTAAGATTAAGAATAACATTAGGAAATGATTTAGTTTAAAATAAAAAAGCGGTCAGATTCCGGTAAAACCGGAATGACCGCTTAATTTTTTCGAAATCTGATTTAAAATTCTTAATTCCAAATTCTAAATTGAATTACATTCTTGGTAATCTTTCCAAATATGAACTGTTACTTAATACTGCGAATGTTTCTGTTTTTTGAAGTTCTGCAACATTAAAACAATTCATGTAACTCATCGAACTTCTTACACCATCGGAAATGCTGTCCACAATTGATTTAACCGCGCCTTTGTACGCAACCATTGTTTCTTCACCTTCGATAAATTCATTTTTCATTTTTACACCGAATGATGCAGAGCCGCGGTATTTTTTCCAAAGCTGACCGTTATATTTTATAACTTCGCCGGGAGTTTCTTTTGTTCCCGCCAACATTCTTCCGAGCATTACAACATCAGCGCCTAATGCCAATGCTTTTGCACAATCGCCGGGAGATTTTATTCCGCCATCGGCAATAATTTTTATATCAACTTTTTCTTTTTCGCGTGCGTGATAAACATTTAATAAAGCTGAAACTTGCCCTATTCCTATTCCCGTTTGAATTGAAGTTGAGCAAACGCTTCCGTTACCGATTCCAACTCTTACGGCATCAGCTCCTGAATCAGCCATTTGCTTTAAGGTTGCACCGTGAGCAATATTTCCAACAATGATTTTAACATCAGGAAAATGTTTTTTCACTTCTTCGGTTTTGCTTAACACCGCTTGATTATTTGCGTTTGCAGTATCAATGCAAATTAAATATTTTTTTTCTGCTAATTTTTCAATCACATTTAATTCTGTATTTAATGCGATTGAAACCGCGCGAAGTTGATTTGCATTTTCGTTATCATTTAAAATTTCATTTAAAGATGAATCAAATCTGTTTAAAATTCCGATGCAGCCTAAGTTTGTTAATTCTTTTGCCATCGCAATTCCAGTAACCGTATCCATCGGACTTGAAACTACCGGGACGCTTAAATCCATTCCTAAAAAATTAGTTTTTGTCGATGTTTCAGTTCTTGATTTTATTCTTGAAACTTCTGTCGGGATTAGGCTTATATCGTCATAAGTAAGAGAAAAGTGATAAGCATTCAAATCTTGTTTTGAATATACTTTCATTAAAAATTGCTCCTTTGGTTTAAACATACAAAAGGCGAGAGATTTTCTCGCCTTTCTCAAAAATATACTTTTAAAAATTATTCGTCAAGTAACTTTTCCATCTCATCTAATAATTCGTTCATCTTTTCTATTGTTTTTAAAACCGGTTCGGGTGAATTCATATCAACTCCGGCTTTTTTCAAGATTTCAATCGGATAATCTGAACTTCCCGATTTTAGAAATTCTAAATATTTTTCTATTGCGGGCTGACCTTCAGATTTAATTTTTGCAACCAATGCTTGTGATGCAGCTAATCCGGTTGCATATTGATAAACATAAAAATTATAATAAAAATGTGGAACGCGCGCCCAAGTGTATGCTTCTTCATCATCTACGGTCATTGCGCTGCCCCAATATCTTTGCGTTAATTCCTTATACATTTCACTCAAATTATCGGGAGTTAATGCTTCTCCGCGTTCAGCCATTTCGTGAGTATTTTGTTCAAACTCTGCAAAGCCGATCTGCCTGTAAAATGTTGCTGTGATATTTGTTAAATATTTTTCTATTAAAGCCAATTTTTCTTCTTTTGAATTTGCGTGTTCAATTAAATATTCCAAAAGCAAAGCTTCATTTGCGGTTGATGCAACTTCGGCAACAAAAATTGAATAATTTGCGTAAGTGTAAGGCTGATTTTGTCCTGTGTAAAAAGAGTGCATGTTGTGACCCATTTCGTGCGTTAAAGTGAAAACATCATTCAGCTGATTATTCCAATTCAATAAAACATAAGGATGAACTCCGAAAGTTGTTCCAGATGAATACGCGCCGCTTCTTTTTCCTTTTGTTTCAAAAACATCAATCCAGCGTTCATCAAAAGCGGTATTCAAATTTTTCAGATAATCTTGGCCGAAAGGTTTTAACGATTCAATAACAATTCTTTTTCCTTCTTCGTAATCGTATTCTTTTTTTACACTTGGAAATAAAGTTACATAAACATCGTAAGGATGAAGTTCATCATAACCTAAAACTCTTTTTTTAATTTCAGCCCAACGGTGAAGCGGAGCAAGATTTTCGTTTACAGTTTTTACTAAATTATCATAAACTGAAATTGGAATATTATTTGCATCAAGTGCGGCTTCGCGTGATGTATTGTATTTGCGCGCTTTCATATTAAAAATATGTGCTTTAATTACGCCGTTAAATAAAGTTGCCAGCGTATTTTTATACTTTATAAAAGTTTCGTAAAAACCTTTGTAAACATTTTTTCTATATTCCCTGTCAGTTGAATAAAGCGCTGCTGAATATCTTCCGTGTGAAATTTCAACTTCATTTCCATCGGAATCTTTTACTTTCGGAAATTCAAAATCGGCATCGGTCAAAACTGAAAATGTGCTGTAAGGAACTGAATTTACCTGTGAAGCCAAAGCTAAAATTTCTTCCTGTTCTTTTGAAAGTGTGTGAGATTTTGTTCTGAATAAATCTTTTAAAGAATGCTCATAAATTTTCAGTTCGGATTTTTCATTTAAGAAATTGAAAATTTTATCATCCGGATTTTGCAAAATTTCAGGCCGGATAAATGAACTTGCCGCAGATGCTTTTGAATAAAGAGAAGTTATTCTATCGTAGCGCGCGCGATTTTTGGATTCTCCTAAATCCAGATCTTTTGCGAGCATTGCGTACAAATACAATCTTTCAATTTTAATTCCTATTTCTTCATCAAACTTTAAAACTTTCAATAAATTTTCTGCGGAATTTGCAACTTTTCCGGTGAAAGCAGAATATTCCGGAATTTGATTTTCCACGAATTTAAAGGCATCTTCCCAGGCATTTTCACTTTCATAAATATCTTCTAAATTCCATTTGTACTTTTCTTCAATTTCGTTACGCACCGGTAATTTTGATTTTTCATTTTGATCAAATAAAACTTTCGGATTAAACTTCATAAACTCACCTTTTATTGGAAATTTATTTTAAACATAAAATATTTTACGCTATAAAGTAATAGAAATTAATTTCGATTATTGAGAAGATAAATTCTTTAATTAATAAAAAGTTTATTAGATTTAGCGATTGAATTTCAAAATAAATTAAATTCTTTTTTAATAAAAAACAAAATGTAATGACAAAAGAAAGTTTAAGCTGTCTTGTTATCGGCGAAAAAAGCGAATTCATAAAGTTACGGGATCTTTTAAAAGAAGGATTTGGAACGAAGTTGAGTTTGATAAACTCGCTTCCGATTAATGTTGCTTCAATTGATTTCAATGAATTCAATTTTGATTTTTGCGTTTGTATTTTTGACGAAAAAACCAATATTTACAGTGACTTTCTGAATTTTATAACTTTTGCAAAAAAGTCTTTCCCGGTTGCAGTGATCTTAAAAGAAAAGAATTATAAAATTGCTTTTGAAATTTTAAATCAGGCAAAAACCGCATGTTTTTTTGAAGATGAATTTAATAAAGATGAGTTGTTAACTAAATTAAAAAAAGATCTGAATAAAAATTCAAAAAAGAAAAACGAAAGTAAATTAAATACTGAAACGAACCATGAATTTTCATCAGCCGTTGAAAATATTTTTCTATCAAGTAGATTAGGCGCAGCAATTTTTGATGCCGATGGAAATATGCTTTTTGCAAATCCTTCACTTGAAAAACTTTTCGGTATGAATTCCGTTGAGTTGAAACAATTCGGTTTGGCGGAAATTTGTAAACCGGATTATAATACTTACAACGAAGATTACAATTCTTTTATCAAAGGTCACACTACAAGTTTTGATCAGAAAAAATCTTTTTCAAATAAAGAAGGGATCTTTTTTTGGTGCAAAGTTTCGGCTTCGATAATTAAAGATTATAAAAATTTGACCAAATTAATTTTGGTAACTTTTAATAATATTTCAGTTGAAATAAAATTAAAAGAAGAGCTTGAAAAAGAAAGATATTTTTTACAGGCGCTTTTAGATAATATTCCCGATGCAATTTATTTTAAAGATATAAATCACAGATTTACAAAAGTAAGTAAATTTGTTCATCTACACGGATTAAAAAATCCTGAAGACGCAATAGGAAAAACCGATTTTGATTTCTTTGCCGGTGAGCACGCACAATCAGCTTATAACGACGAAGAAGAAATAATGAAAAGCGGTATTCCGATTATTAATAAAATCGAGAAAGAAACTTTTCCAAACGGCGATATTGCATGGGTTTCAACTACTAAAGTTCCGTTAATCAATAAATTTAATGAAGTCAGCGGGATTGTTGGTATTTCGCGCGATATTACCGATGCGAAAATAAAAGAACTTGCTTTACAAAGATCTGAAGAGCGTTATAGAAATCTTGTTGAATATTCTCCTGATTTAATTGCAGTAGTTTACAATAACAGGGTAATTTATGTAAATAGCACCGCAATGGAAATGCTGAAAGTTCCGGGAAAAGATTCTGTCATAAATAAAAATATAATGGATTTTGCTCATCCGCGCTTTGCTAAATTAGTTAAAGAATATCTGGAAGAAACTTATAAAAATAAAAAGCCGTTCAAAATTTCTAATTTCAAAGCATTGAAAGCAACCGGCGAATCTTTTGATGTTGAAGTAACCGGAATTCCGACTTCATACAATGGTAAAAACGCGGTTCAGCTAATTATAAGAGATATAACTGAATTTAAAAAGCAGGAAAAGTTGAAGCAAACCACAATGGAAATTTTGCATGCTTCAAATTCTACAAGAAATTTAGATGAACTTTTCAAATATATTCACCGGATTATTGGCAGATGGATGTCAGTTAAAAACTTCTACATTGCTTTGCATGATGAAGTTACAAATATGATATCATTCCCGTATTTTATTGATGAAGAAGATGATTTTGCTCCACCGCAAAAATTCGGAAACGGATTAACGGAATATATAATCAGAACCGGAGAAGCAAAATTACTGACTGAAAATCAACTTAAAGAACTTTACAACTCAAAAGAAGTTAGTTTAGTTGGAGCTTTTTCAAAAGTTTGGCTAGGCGTTCCGCTTCAAATTAAAGAAAAAACAATCGGCGTTCTGGTTGTTCAGGATTATAAAAACGAAAATGTTTATACTGAACACGATAAAGAAATTTTGGAATTGATCTCTTTCACGGTTTCGCGCGTAATTGAAAGAAAACAAGCAGAAGATGAAAGATTAAATTATATTGATCAATTAAAAGATATTAATGCTACAAAAGACAGGTTTTTCTCTTTTGTATCGCACGATTTAAGAAGTCCGTTTTCTTCACTTCTCGGATTTACCGATTTGGTATTGGAAGATTTCGGAAATTTAAGCCGCGAAGAATTGAAATGTTATTTGGAAATAATAAATTCATCGGCAAAAAATCTTTACAATCTATTAAATAATTTGCTTGAATTTTCAAGGTTCCAAACCGGAAGAATAAAATATACACCGCACGAAACTGATCTTGCAAAACTTGTTCAAAAAAATATGGCGCTTATTGAAGGCAACGCAATCAAAAAAGAAATAATTTTGATCAATGCGATACATCAGGAATTATTTGTTTTTGTTGATGAAGAAATGATAAGTTCGGTTTTGCAAAATTTACTTAGTAACGCAATTAAATTTACGCAGCGTAACGGAATTATAAAAGTTGAAGCGACTTTAACCGAAGTAAGCGGTGAAGTTATGGTTTCGGTTGAAGATAACGGAATCGGGATGGAATACGATGTTGTTGAAAATCTTTTTAAGATCGATGTGATCCATTCAACAAGCGGGACTGAAAAAGAAAGCGGAACAGGTTTGGGATTAATTCTAACAAAAGAATTTGTTGAAACAAATAAAGGAAAAATCTGGGTTGAGAGTACTCCCGGAAAAGGAACAACATTCAGATTTACTTTACCGCTTGCAGAATAATTTGAAATTAGCTTTAAGCTTTAAGCTTTAAGTTTTTGTGAAAACAATTTTAATTTTGAAATTTAAATTTCATTTACTGAATCTGAAAATTAAATATATTTAATTGAAGTAGTGATGCAGCATACTACATCACTGCAAATTTAATTCTAATAAAATCATTTTCCATTTTATAATTTCAAAACCATTTTTTTCTTTTGAAGAAAAAGATTAATCCTGCAGACACACTTAACATAACAGTTAAAATCATAGGATAACCGAAAACCCAATTAAGTTCCGGCATATTATACTTACTTATTTCAGTATTAAAATTCATTCCGTAAACACCCGCGATAAAATTTAGCGGAATAAAAATAGTAGAAATTATTGTAAGCACTTTCATTATCTCATTCATTTTATTGCTGATTGTTGAAAGATAAATATCCTGAAGAGCGGAAACCATTTCACGGTAATTTTCGGTTGTATCAATTATTTGAATTACGTGATCATAAACATCACGAACATAAGGACGGATTTTTCTGTTAAGCAAAACCGAATCAATTCTTTCAAGTGAACTTACTGTTTCGCGCAAAGGCCAAGCAGCTCTTCTTATAAGTAATAGATCTTCTTTTATTTCATAAATTTTACGCAAACAATTTTCATCCGGATGAAGCAAAAGTTCATCTTCAACTGCTTCAATTCTGTCACCAATATTCTCAAGCAAAATAAAATAATTATCAACAATAAGATCCAAAATTCTGTATGCAAGAAAATCAGTTCCCCAATCGCGAATGTGACCTTTATTTGTTTTGATGTTTTCGCGTATTCCTTCAAATTCATCGATCTTATCTTCTTGAAACGAAAGCAAAAATTTGTTATTGATCACCAAACTTACCTGTTCACTTTTCATTTTACTTTTTTTGCTGTCGTAGGTAAGCATTTTTAGTACAATGAAAATATAATCTAAATTATCTTCGGTCTTTGGCCGGTGTGAAGTATTTAAAATATCTTCTAAAGTTAAAGGATGAATATTAAATATTTCGCCGATTTTTCCAATAAAATTTGTGTTATGAATTCCGTCAATATTAAGCCAGGTAAGTTCATCAGTTTCAGCAAATTTTTGAACTGAGGCAATATCTTCAACTTTACGTACCCGAAAATCATCTTTTGTGTAATTAATGATTGTAATTTGAATTCCATTAAGTCCCCTTTCGCCTGTGTAGATCAAACTTCCGGGATATTGTCCTGTTTTCTTTTTTGCGTTTTTAAGTAATTTACTCATTTTGAAATTTTGAGGGTAAAAAGTTTGAATTTAATTTTATATATTTGCGCTATTATAAACAAAATAAAGAGGTATAGTGAATAATCCAAATAACACACCCGGAGCTGAGGCGAATCAATCAACATGGAAATATCCTAAAGCGTTTTGGACTGCAAACGGAGTTGAACTTTTTGAACGCGCAGCTTATTACGCCGTTTTTATTGCTATCACTTTGTATTTAACAAGAGTCGTAGGATTTAATGATATTTGGGCGGCTTGGATAGGCGGCGTTTTTTCTGCCGGATTATATTTTCTGCCAACCTTTACAGGAGCTTTCGCTGATAAGATCGGTTTCAGAAAAGCAATAATTTTAGCTTTTTCGCTTTTAACTATCGGCTATTTTACTTTAGGCGCATTACCTTATAAAGCTACAGTTTTGCCGGCAATTGTCGTTTTAATGTTTGGCGGTTCATTTATAAAATCTATTATTACCGGAACAGTTGCAAAAACTACAAATGAACATAACCGCGCAAGAGCGTATTCAATTTTCTACGGAATTGTAAATGTTGGAGCATTCTTAGGAAAAACTTTTGCTTATCCTTTAAGATTGAAATGGGGTTTAGAATCAATTAATTTTTACGCTGCCGCAATGACCTTTATCGCTTTGGTTGTAGTATTTTTCTACTATAAAAATGTTGATATGGAAGGCGAAAAAAAGAACATAAAAGAGATTTGGGCAGGATTTATCAGAGTTTTAAAAAATTTCAGATTGCTTAGTTTGATTTTAATTGTTACAGGATTTTGGATAATTCAGCATCAGCTTTATGCAACAATGCCTAAATATGTTTTAAGATTAGTGGGCGAAGAGGCTTCTCCCGAATGGATAGCAAACGTAAATCCTTTCGTAGTTATGACAACCGTTGTTTTAATAACTCATTTAATGAGTAAAGTAAGAGCGGTTACTTCAATGACTGTGGGAATGTTCATTATGCCAATTTCCGCGCTTTGTATGGCTGCAAGTCCGATTTTAGAATCTTACGCAGGAACTCAAGTAAACATTTTCGGATTGTTTACAATGCATCCTGTAACAGTTATGATGATCGTAGGAATTGTATTTCAAGGATTGGCTGAAACTTTTATATCACCAAGATTTTTGGAATATTTTTCATTGCAGGCGCCAAAAGGTGAAGAAGGATTGTATATGGGATTCAGCCATTTACATTCATTTTTGGCATCACTTTTAGGATTTGGAATTTCAGGATATTTATTGACTGCTTATGCTCCGGATCCCTCAACCATATCTGCTGCACAATTGGAAACCGCCTACGATAAAGCACATTATATTTGGTATTATTTTGCTGCGATCGGATTTACCGCAGCAGTTGCACTTTTAATTTATAATAAAGTTGTTAGTAATCTTGATAAAAAAAGAGGAATTAAAACCGCTTAATTTCATTCTCGGTTATTATAAAAAAGATCCGCTTTGAATTTTCATTGCGGATCTTTTTTTTGTAAAACTTTGACAAATGATTTTTATCTAAAGAAATAATTAAAAGTTTCTTAGAATAATTTCGAACTATATTTACCTTTGAACAATCTTCCGTTTTTTTATTCAATTTCAAAAGAAGCGGATACAACCGCAGTAATTTCTTTTTCGATCGAAGAAACATCATTCATTCCGTAATCCGATATCATGTTAGAAAACTTAGGAGTGATCTGTAAAACTCCCATTCGCGCGTTAGTTAAAACTCCCAAATTTCTTCCTGTAGCTTCGGCAATTTTCTCGGCTCTGTTTTTAGCATCTTTCGCTGCTTCTGCCTGAATTTCAATTTTAAGATCAGCCAATTTTGAATAGTAATATTCAGGATTTTCAACATTGAAATTGACTCCTTTGCTAACAAGAGAAGAAATATCAAGGGAAATTTCTTTAATTTTATTTACATCATTAGATTGAATTTCAATTCTTTGTGAATAATTATATTCCAGAATTCTGTTGGTTGAAATTCCGTTCGGACCAATTTCATAAACCGGGTAATTATTTACCGTAAAAAATTCAATTTTATCTTTTGCAAATCCTTTACTTTCAAGATAATTAATTAAAACAGGTTTTTGTGAATTGAGATCATTAAACGCAAGTTCTGCTGTTGCTCCGCGCGCATTTATTGATCCGCGTAAAAATCCGATATCCGCAACAATTTCTTTTTTTGCTGAACCGGTTACAGTTATTGTTTGGTTGATTTTTCTGTTGCCTTTCCAAGTGTATGAAAGCATAACTACTGAAATCAACAAAGTAAAAGACAATATTATAACAGGAACAACATATTTGTTTTCATTCATTTTAAGCGCCCTCTGAAAATTTTATTCACTTAATATAAATAATTTCAAAAATAAAAAGTTAAAGTTTTTTTCGTGAAATTATTTTTGAAAAAATACTTTTTGTAATAATAAAAAAAGCGTCTGATTCCGGACAAGCCGGAATGACGCTTCAGAATTTCAATTTGAAAAAAAATTTTATTTTAAATTTACGAATTTTCCTTCAACAAACATTTTGCCTTTATTTATTGATGCTATTGCTTTTCCTGTTAACAATCTTTTATCAAATGGAGAATTTTTGCATTTCGATTTGAACTTTTTGATATCAACTGTCCAAACCAAATCGGTATCAATAATTGTAAGATTAGCAACTTCACCTTCTTTAATTTGCGGCACCGGAATATTCAAAATCTTTCTCGGATTTATGGAAAGTTTTTCGATAACTTGTTCAATCGATAAATGTTTCTTGTGATAAAGTTCGCTTAAAGTTAAACCGACTTGAGTTTCAAGCCCGACAATTCCGTTGGGCGCATATTGGAATTCCATTTCTTTTTCTTCCAAAGAATGCGGAGCGTGATCGCTTGCAATACAATCAATCGTGCCGTCTTTTAATCCCTCAATCATTGCATCAAGATCGGATTTTGTGCGAAGAGGCGGATTCATTTTTGTATTTGTATCGTAGCTTTTTACAGCTTCATCGGTTAATGTAAAATGATGAGGAGCAACTTCAGCAGTAACACGCAGACCTTTTTTCTTTGCTTGGCGAACAAGTTCAACAGAATTTTTTGAACTAATGTGCGCAACGTGAATTTTTCCGCCGGTGTATTCAGCCATCATAATATCGCGCATTACAATCAGATCTTCTGCAACTGTGGGAATTCCGGGTAAGCCCAAATATGTAGATGTAAAACTTTCATTCATCGCGCCGCCTGCAAGTGAAGGCTCTTCGCAATGTTCAATTATCGGAGTATTAAAATCAGCGGAATATTCCAAAGCTGTACGCAAAATTGAGGCTGATTTTACAGCATCGCCATCATCACTGAATCCTACAGCTCCTGCTTCAATAAGTTCATACATCGGAGAAAGATTCTCTCCTTTTCTTCCGGCAGTAACAGCAGCAATTGGATAAACATCAACTAAATGCTTTGATGCTTTTTCAATTACAAATTTCACAACTTCCGCAGAATCAATTGCGGGATTTGTATTCGGCATGCACGCAACGCCTGTAAAGCCGCCTGCTGCTGCGCTGTTGCTTCCTGTTTCAACTGTTTCTTCATCTTCCCTTCCCGGCTCGCGTAAATGAACGTGCATATCAAATAATCCGGGAACGCAGATCTTATTTTTGAAATCGTAAACTTCTGTTTTATTTTCATCATCGGGAGTTAAATTTCCGATCTTTTTAATAATTCCATCAACAATAAGTAAATCGGATTTTTGATTTAGATTTTGATCGGGATTTATCAAAGTTAAATTTTTTAATATTATTTTCATTTTCAATTTCCGTTTTTAGTTTAAAGTACCAAGTAAATAAAGTACTGCCATTCTTACTGCAACGCCGTTTGTAACCTGATCTAAAATAATTTGATAAGGACCATCGGCAACTTCTGATGAAATTTCAACACCGCGGTTAATTGGTCCGGGATGTAAAATAACAATATCTTTGTTGAATTTTTCCAATCTTTCTTCAGTAATTCCGAAATATTTATGATATTCGCGTACACTCGGGAATGAACTTCCTGCTTTTCTTTCAAGCTGAATTCTTAAAACATTCAGCACATCGCTTTCTTCAATTGCCTGATCAATATTTGTAATAATTTTTACGCCGAGTTTTTCAATATCACGCGGCATCATTGAATGCGGTCCGCAAAGTGAAACTTCCGCGCCCATCGCTTTTAATCCGAAAATATTTGAAAGCGCAACTCTGCTGTGAGCAATATCGCCAACAATACAAACTTTCAAACCTTCCAATCTTCCTAATTTCTCTCTTATTGAATACATATCAAGCAAAGCTTGTGTTGGATGTTCGTGAGTGCCATCGCCTGCATTTATAATATTCGCTTTTGAAATTTTTGTTAAGTATTGCGGCACTCCGGCAGATTCGTGTCTTACAACGATCATATCAACCTTCATCGCTTCAATATTTCTAACAGTATCTTTAAAAGTTTCACCTTTTTTTGTGCTGCTTGTAGAAGTTGAAAAATTTACAGTATCAGCTGAAAGTCTTTTTTGTGCTAACTCAAATGAAATTCTTGTTCTGGTAGAATTTTCGTAAAAAAGATTTACAATTGTTTTGCCTTGTAAAGTAGGCACTTTTTTTATCGGGCGTTCAAGGACTTCGCGGAAAGTTACTGCGGTATCCAATATCAATTGAATATCTTCTTGAGAAACTCCCTGCAATCCTAATAAATGTCTTGTTGAAAGTGGCATTTTATAATTCTCTCTTTTTAATTTTCTTTGGAAACATCAATTAAATAAACTGCATCTTCATCATCAATTTCTTTCATTTTTACCTTTACTTCTTCATTGATGGAAGTCGGAATATTTTTGCCGATAAAATCTGCTTTTATCGGAAGCTCTCTGTGACCTCTATCAACCAAAACGCAAAGTTGAACTGTATTTGGTCTGCCTAAATCCATCAAAGCATTTAACGCGCTTCTCGAAGTTCTTCCGGTATATAAAACATCATCAATCAGAATTACATCTTTTTCATTAAGATCGAATGTAATATTTGTAACAGATGCTTCAGGCTGTTTAATTCTTTTTCTGAAATCATCGCGGTAAAGTGTAATATCCAAAACCCCGTATTGCGGCTGAGAATTATCAATCTCTTTTATTTTATCAAGAATTCTTTTTGCGATAAATTCGCCGCGGGTTCTCATGCCAATTAAAACTACATTTTCAGATCCCTTATTTTTTTCAAGGATCTCGTGAGATAAACGGGTAATTGTGCGGTTCATCCCTTGTTCATCAATAATTTTTGCTTTTATGTTCATATAAAAAAATACCTCCCGGCTAAATTGCTTTGGAGGTTCTCCTTTTGAAAGTTATTTAAAATTGATTTTTTAAAATTTAAAAACGAAAAGAAAATCTTTCGCTTAAAATTGAAATAGTGAAAATCTTTAAAGTGAAATTCGAATGAATTTTGAGTTGTAAATTTTGCGGTATTATTTTTGGTCATTCCTTCTTTACCTCACGGGATAAACTTAAAGAAATTAATTTGTTTTTATTAAAATAGAAGTTTTTCCTTTAAAAGTAAAGTTTTATTAATTTTAGTAAGTTTAGTAGATTTATTATATTGAAATGATAAAAATTTAAAATAATTAAATGAATCCTCTTTTCATATTTGTGCTGATTTTAATTTCCGGATATGCAATCACATATCTGATTACAAAATTCGCATCCCGTTATTACATTTCTTCAGGAATTGAATATATTTTCATCGGAATTTTAATTGGTCCGGCTTTTAATAATTGGATCAATTCACAATTCGGTTTTAATATTCCTAACATTGTAAACCGCGAAGTTCTATCTCAACTTAATCCTTTTATTTCAGCATCAATCGGACTTTTAGGATTGGCTTACGGATTGCGCTTCAAATTTACTTCGATCAAAAAGATGGAAATTGAACATATCCGGCTTGCATTCTTTGATATTTTAACTTCAATAATTGCAATTGGCGGAATTTCATTTTTAGCCTTTTATTTTTTATTCGGAAATAAGATCGATATTTATTTTATTGTTGCCGCAGCTTTAGCGCTCGGAACAATAGGCGCCGTTAATTCACATTCTCTTATTTCGGAAATCATAAAAAGATTTAATTCCAAAGGAAACATTACTAAAGCAATTTCCGATTCATCAAAATTTAATTCTTACTTAAGCATTTTAGTTTTCGGACTCGTTTTTATTTTCATTCATATAAAGGGAAATTTCCGGTTCAGCGCGGTTGAATGGGCTGTTGTAAGTTTGCTTCTAAGCGTGTTGATCGGATTTTTGTTCTTCGTTTTTTTAAGTCGCGAAGAAGATGAAAATAAACTTTTCGTTGCGGTTTTAGGAATTACGCTTTTTACAAGCGGAGTTGCATATTATATGTATTTTTCTCCGCTTTACATGAATTTTATTGTGGGAATTGTGCTTGCAAATTTTTCTTCGATTCACGAGAAACTTGAAAATGCTTTAAGTAAAATAATTCATCCTTTTCAAATCGTTATAGTAATTTTTGCGGGCTTTATTTGGCTTCCGCCGGATTTCTATACATTTTTAATTTTTGTTCCGGGATTTTTACTTTTAAGATTTGTTGTAAAAAAAGCTGCCGGCTCGCTGGCTTTTCACGCAGCTTTTGAAAAAGAAAAATTAAGTGAAGAAATAGGCAGCGGACTGCTTTCACACGGTACAATTGCAACGGCAATGATCATTGATTATGTTACGGTTTATCAAAATAATTTTACTCCGATAATCGTAAGCGCAATTTTGTCTTCCGTTATCTTCTTCGAAATTTTAAGTTACTTTTCCGTAAAGAATCTTTTTATTGATTCGGGTGAAATAACCAAGGAAGTTTTATGATTTCAGTTTTCAGAAAGTTTTGGGTAATTGCCGGAATTTTCGGCATTATGCTTTTTATTCAAAGTCTAAATCTCGAAAGTTTATCCGGAATTGCAAATCCGAAATCTTTGGCTGCTTTGGGATTTGTAATTTTAACTTCCTTTACTTTAGGCGAAATTTTTAGTCTGATCAAACTACCGAAAGTACTTGGTTATATTTTTGCCGGAATTTTATTCGGACCGTTTTTTGGAGAATTAATTCAGAACAAAATTTTTACGATTTTTTCTTTGGATGTTGTTTATGATTTAAGTCTTGTAAATCAGGTTACATTCAGTTTGATTGCACTTTACGCGGGTATGGAATTAAAACTAGAAGAACTAAAAAATTCTATCAAATCAATTTCATTTATAATTATTTTTCAGATTGTTTTTGTTTATTTGATAATTACCGCAGCAACGTTTTTCGTTTCACCTTACATCCCTTTTTTGGCAAATCAAAATTCAGCAGTGATTTTAGCAGCCGGAGCATTGATTGCAACTATTTGTCTGGGCACTTCGGTGGAATTAACTTTTGCAATAAAAAAAGAAATTTCTCCTGATTCCAAATTAGGCAAATTGGTTTTGAACACCGCGATTCTAAAAGATATTTTGGTAATTCTGCTTTTTGCTATGGTGATTGCAATCTCAAATTCAATTTTCAGCGATTCACCGACATCAAATTATAATGTATTTGCAGAACTCGGAATTGAATTTTTCTTTTCGTTTTTGGCTGGAGTTTTAATTGGAATTTTGGCACTTGTTTATATTAAATATATTCACCGCGAAATGCTTGTTTTTATTCTCGCGCTTGTTATTATCGGCAGCGGAATAATAAATATTTTTCATCTGGAAACTTTGATAACTTTTGTAACAGCCGGATTTCTAATTTCTAATTTTTCAGAAAATTCTAACAATTTTTTTACTCCGCTTGAAAAGCTTGCACTCCCGATTTTTGTTGTGTTTTTTACCGTTACGGGCGCTTCAATTAATTTATCGCTTGTATTTGCTTCTATCGTCATTGGGATTTCAATATTTATCCTTCGCGCAATCGCAATTTACTTAGCAACAAAATCAGCTTCAAAATTTGTTAAAGAAAGTTTGACTGTACAAAAATATTCCTGGCTTGGATTTTTACCTTTAGGCGGATTGATCTTAGGATTATCTTTTTTGATCGCGCAAAGAGTTCCAGAAATCGGGAATGATCTGCAAACCATAATATTTTCAGTTGTTGTGCTAAATTTAATTTTCGGTACTTTCCTTTATAAAATCGGATTGATAAAAGAAAAGAATTTTGTTCACGAGATTGAAAAAGAAAAACAGCCGGTAAAAATTATTGACGATCCGGATAAAAATGTTTCAGTTGATTTTGTAAAGCCTAAAAAAGCCGAACCGATAAAAAAGAAAGAAAGATCGAAATTCAATGAACCGAATTTTGATGATCAGGATCTTACAAAATCACTTTTCAATTTGCTTTTTCAGATAAATAAAGTTTTGATGAATTTTGAGAAAACAATAATTTATCAAAGAAGCGAAGAATCTCTTGAACTGATTATCGGCGTTACGGAAAAATATTCCGAAGAATATCACAGATTAAAGCAAGCTATTACAACGCCTAAAATTACGGCTGATGATATAAGATCAGAAATTCTAGAAACTAAAAGAAACCTTGCAGTTTGGTATAATCAACTTGCAGAAGAAAGAAAAAATATCGAGAAGAAAATACTTGATATCGAACCGCAAATAAAAGAGCTTTTTGTTTCTCTTTCAGATATTACCGATGGACTTTCGCAAATTTACGAAGTTGATCTTGAACCGGCTTGGTTTAATTCAGATGATGATGATTCATTTACAGTTCGTCTGCGTAAATTTATGATCAGAACCAAATTTAAATTATTCAAAATATTTAAAGATGATTATAAACTTACCCGCATAATTTTTTACAGAAATTTTGCAAAATATTTTCTTGTCGGAAGATCTTCAGAAGAACTTCTGGAAGTTGTAAATCTTGTAGGAAATGAACGCCTGATAACTTTGCGCAAAATAAAAGCGATCTATGATGACATGGGAAAATATTTTGAAGAATTGCTTCAAGCAGTAAACGAAGAAGAAGACAGTATTGCGCTTACAACAATTTTACTCGAAAAATTTGATGAGATACATTCGCAACTTGTAAATGAAATTAATATTCACACAAATGAAATTAACAGAACAAGTAATGAAATCAGTGAAAGACTTCATTTCGCTTTGGCAAATCCTTATAACGAATTTTTGGAAATTTTGCGGATTGCAGGAACTTTCGAACTAAATGAGAATAGATACAGGTTTTCAAAAATATTTGACGATACCGAAGAAAATCATGAACTTGCTTTTGAAGGAATAAGATATTGGTATAATTATTATTTAGGATTTTTAGGTGACTGGCAAAAAGATTCAAATATTACAAAGATAAATGTTGATGTGTTCAAAATAATTCAGACAAATCTTGTTGGAACAGCAAATTTGATAAATAATTTACTTACAAATGTATCAACAAATTTAAACGTTTCACTAATAAGATTCAAAAATTCAATTGATGCGGCTTATAAAGAAAAAGATGTAAATAAACTTGCCGAACTTATAAACTTTGCAAAAGAAAATCTAACTTCTCAACTTCTGAAAAAAAATATTGACGAGTTTTCAAAAGTACGTAAAAGTAAAAAATTGAATAAGATGATTGAATTATTCATTAAAGATTTTCAAAAACTTTCTGAAAATTTACCGGCTGAAATTTTAATTCTTGAAAATGAAGATCTTGTAATTCAAAAAAGAATGCCGAAACTTCTTCCATTAAAATCATTGAAATTCAGGGAGATCGTAAAGCCGATACTCGAAATCAATTTGCCGCGTGAGTTAAGCGAAGTTAATGAGCTTCTTTTAAATCATATAAATTTCACAACGCTTGAACTGAAAAATATTTTCTCGATCGTAAATTATCATATTAATACAGCTGAAAAAGAATTAAGCGAAGAAGAAGAATTGGGATTAAAAGTTGTGTATGATCTATTCATTGAACTTGTAGAAAAAATCAGGAACCGCAGCGAAAGTTTATCAAATCAAATTGCAAAAGTTAATACAAGTATTGATCAGATAATTACAGAAAAGGTTTCGGGAATTACAAATGAAATTGAAGAAGCGTTAAGAATTGCTTACCGCCAATCAATATTTGAGCACACGCAAAAATTACTTCCGAAATTTTCAATGCAGATTCAAAATTATTTTACGGGAGTTTCAAACTTTTTCAGAAGGATTTTAATTTCGATAAAACGAGGTTACAATAAAAATATAAAAGGAGTTTATAAAGATATCATCAACGATTTTGAAATTTCAGATTCATTTAATGAGAATAATTTTCCTATTAATGATTTTGAACTTGATGAAAAAAAATTAAGCAAACTTCCTTTTATATACAGAAAATTGTTTGATGGAACACCTTTAGAAACTACTGATCTTTACGTTAGCCGCGATGAAATTTTTAATATAATCAAAAAAGCAGTTGATGATTTTCAAATTAACAAACCATCTGCAACGGTTTTAATCGGTGAACCGGGCAGTGGAAAAAGCAGTATAATAAATACGATTTCTACAAAACTGCTTGTAAATTACGAATACATCCGCTATTACTTTAGTGAAACAATTTATTCATCGGAAGATCTTCATGAAATTTTATCGAGCTTACTAGGATTTAACCGAAGTTTGACAACAGATGAATTAATTATAAATCTAAATGATAGAATTTCGAAAAGAGTAATTATTCTTGAAGATGTTCATAAATTATTTTTGAAAAAAGTCGGCGGATTTTCAGCGCTTAATTTTTTGATTGATATAATTTCACTTACAAATCAGAATACACTTTGGATCTGTACGATTAATAAACATGCTTGGAATTTACTCGATTCAAATTTCAATCTTTCGATTTTGTTTAATTACAAGATCAACACGGAAACATTGAATTTATTGGATATCGAATCAATTATTTTGAACCGACATTCAGTAACAGGATTTGAAATTGAATTTATTCCGAGCAGATATTATAAATTCCGCAGCAGCATTTTTAGAAAGCGTGATAAAATAAAACAGCAAAAAGAAATTGAAGATATTTATTTCAGAAAGTTGATTGAATATTCTGAAGGAAATATTTTATCGGCAATGTATTATTGGTTAAAATCGATCCGCTCGGTTGAAGGCAATACAATTATTATGAATCCGGTAAGAAGAATTAATCTTTCCGTATTGAATAATCTCGATATAAAATCGGCGCTTACGCTTGCAAATATTTTACAGCACGAGTGGCTTACAACAGAAGAACATTCGCAGGTTTTTAATTTAAACATTGAAGAGAGCCGTGAAATATTGATGAATTTAACAAACTTAAGTTTGATTACACGCGATCAGGCGGAAATTGATTCTACCAAATTTTATATAAATAAATTTTTGTATAAGCAAATAGAAAAAGAATTAATTAAAAGAAATATTTTGTGATGAAATTCAAATTGATCTTTATGATTTTCAGCTTTGCCGTTGTGCAAAGTTTTGCTCAACAAATTTTAAACGAAAACGACAGCATTAATCTTTTTCAAAGTAACACTGCTGATTCAAGTTTAATTTTTGAAACTTCTGCTGCAGAAACCGTTTTCGTTAAAGCAATCCCCGAAACGGTAAAAGTTATCGAAAGAAATTTCACTCCGCTTTTTTCTTATCCGGCTGAAAAAAAGGAAACCGGCGAAGTAAGTTCAATAAGGATTTTACAGGGAATAAATTTAAAGATCTTATTTGAAATCGTTATAATCTTTCTGATCGGATTGTTGCTTGTAAGATTGATAGAAGCGTATCGCAGAAATCTTTTAACAAAGAAAAGTCCGCCGTTAGCACTGAAAACATTGACTGTTATTCAGGTCATCTTATGGATAGCCGTTATTTATTTGATCGCAAGTGTAGTGCTTTTGAACTCACGAGATTTATTTATAATAATTTTGATAAGCTCAATTATTGTTATCGGATTTTCTGCTGTTCCGATTTTCAAAAACATTTTAGGCGGATTTTACATTTTCGTTAAGAAGCCTTTCAGCACACAGGATTACATAAAATTAAATAACGGAATTGAAGGAAACGTTAAACGAATTAATTGGCGTTCAACAGCAATTATCGGAAGTGATAAAAATCTGATCGAAATTCCAAATTCAATGTTTAACGATATTCCTTTTGAGATAATTGAATTCAGGCAAAAAGAAGAATTAATAATTTTGAATTTCTCTTTTCCATTTAATTTTGATGTTGATGAAGTTATGCGGAATTTAAAAGAAGCGGCCATATCTTCCCCATTTTCATTTATCAGAAAAGCTCCGCAAATTTTTCTGGAAGAAACCGATTACGTCCAAAAAGTAAATAAATTCAAATTAAGTGTTTACGTTTTTGACTCAAATTACCGCGATGAACTTATCAGTTCTATAAACAGATTTATTATTGATAGAATTCAAGAAGAAAAAGAATTTTTATAAATTTCAATTTTACGGAATATTTTCTACAGGAAGAATTGCGTTATTTTTCATTTGTAAAATTAATTTTTCAAATTTACCGGTAACAATTTTTCCGAAATATTCATTTCGATCAATAAAAATAAGCCTTCCGTAAGATGATGGATCTTTTGAATTTCCGTTTGAATTTTTTAATATAAGATTTTCTTTTCCCTTTAACGGAATATTAATTGAAGTAAAAAATCCTAATGAATTTCTTTTAGCAGGTAAAATTTGATCAAGCGGAATTTGAATTTTTAATTCACGGAAATTTTCAAAATCAATTTGAACCTCATCTTTATTGATCGAAAATGATTTTCCGAAATTTAATTTCACTTCAAAATTATTCATAAAAGGAAAATAATCAATTTCTAATCCGCCGGATTCCGCATCAGCATTTTCTCTAAATCCGATTTTATTTCGTTTCTGTAATTTTACTCTTTCCAAAGATCTGTCAAAATATATTTCGTACTTTACTGGATTTACAGAATCAATTTCGGAAATTTGAATTTCTGAAAGATCAATCGTTAACAAAAGAGCATTTTCTGTTTTTGCCGCATGAATTTTTCCGTAAACTTTCTCCTCAAAATTATCTTCATCTTTCCATTGCAAATCATCTGTAATTTCAACGCTTCTTTTAAAACCTTTGTAAACATTTCTTTTCAAATCGTAAACCGGAAGATTTACAAAACTTATTTTTTTCAATTCTTTCAAAGTGTTGATATCAAAAAAGCCGTTAAATCCTTGCAGTGTTTTAAAATTAGTATATTTTTCCTCTCCGACTATTATATTTTTTTTCAAATTTAATTTATCGGTTTCATAAAAATCATATTCAGCAAATTCATTTTTCAAAAAAGTGTAGCCTTTAATTTCCCAATTTCTATCAGCAATTTTATGAGTTAAAAAACAGATTTGATTTTCAATGCTAAAACCGATTTCAACAGGAAGTTCGTGAAATTTCAAAGTATCGGAAAAAATCAATTCATAATTATTAAGAGAATCCGCAAATAGATATATGAAAATATTTTTGCGTGATCTGGGCGGCATTACTCCAATTGCAAAATCGTTTTTTCCATCCCCTGAAAAATCACCAATATCAAGTGCAGTAACGTTAAATTTTTTAGGAAAATTTTCACGGAGTTTTTCAACGGCTTCAATATTAAGCCCTTGCGAAGCTATGTTCAAAAATTCTTCGTAAGTGATCGATTGCGCATTTGCAGGATTTGAAAGAAGAAAAATTAAGCCGGAAATAATTAGTGCAAACTTTAATTTTATTTGAAAATATATTTTAAATTTTTCAGTAAAAGATTTTATTTGATTATTCAAAAGTGAGTTTCCTAAAATATTTAATTGACTAAAAATGAAATTTAATAAAAATAAATAATCTTAAATAATTTTGTTTTAAAAAAATCTAATTATTTTTATATTTAGAAACTGATTTTAGAATTTTTCGGGGCGTGGCTCAGCCCGGTCAGAGCGCCTGGTTCGGGACCAGGAGGTCGGAGGTTCAAATCCTCTCGCCCCGACAAAATGTTGAAAAATTATTTATTTATTCCGGCTTTGTCCGGATTTTTTTTTGCTAAAAATAAACCGATTTTTTTTAGTTACTTCAAGGAATTTTCATTTTGAAAATTTCATTTGATTTAACAAAAATTAAAACATAATGTAAAATTTTTTATATTATTTTAAATAATTGCTTTTGAATTTAACAAGAATTTTGAGGATAAAAAGATGGCACAAAATCATTCTTTTGACATTGTTTCCGATATTGATTTTCAGGAAGTTGATAACGCCGTAAATCAAGCGATCAAGGAAATTCAGCAGCGCTACGATCTTAAAGATTCGAACACAGAAATTGAGTTGAACAAAAAAGACAAGTTCATTTCGATAAATACAAAAGATGATTATTCTTTGAAGCAAAGCATTGATATTATGCAATCAAAATTTATCAAGCGAAATATTTCGCTTAAAGCAATGAAATTTGATGAAGTTGAACCTGCTGCAAGCGGAAGGTTAAAACAGAAAATCAATCTTCAAAACGGAATTTCTAAAGAGAATGCAAAAATTTTAACTAAAATGATCAAAGACTCAAAACTTAAAGTTACCGCGCAAATTATGGATGAGCAAGTTAGAGTTACCGCGCCCAAAATTGATGATCTTCAAGCAGTTATGACTTTGATAAAAAATGCAGATCTTAATTTCCCTACTCAATTTACAAACTACAAATAAAAATTAATGAATAAAAAAGCGGCTTGAAATTTCAAGCCGCTTTTTTTGTATTCCTTAAAATGAAAAATACTTTTGCGAATCTTTTTTAATCTAAATTCTAAAATTCTTACCTGACAATTTTAAGTTCGGTCCTTCTGTTAAAAGCACGGTTAATATCGTTGTCATTTTCTTTTATTTGCTTTTCTTCTCCAAAGAAATTTGTGATCAATCTTTCCGCAGCAATTCCGTTTTGTGTAAAATAATTAAAAACAACTTCCGCTCTTTTTTGGGAAAGTTTTTTATTATACTCTTTTGATCCGAAATTATCTGTGTGTCCTTCAATCGAAAGTTTCCAATCAGGATTTTGTTTCATAAGTCCGGCAACATTTTCCAGAACCGGATAAGATTCAACTCTGATATTTGATTTATCAAATTCAAAATTGATTCCGAAAATTATCGGTTTTTCCAAAATCAAAGTATCAACTTTTGTTCTGACTATTTCAACGGGAATTTCCTTTATAATAATTTTTTCCGCCGGTTCAACCGCATTTGTAATTCCGGTTGGAATTTCGCTTATCGAATTTCTTTTTGACGGAAAATTTACAAGCAATCCTAAATCTAAATTCATGTAGGTATCGCCGTTGCTGCGCAAAATTCCTTTATTTTCATTAAGACTTGTATTGCCGTCAATTTTATTATTTGATGCGGTTCTGTAAGCAACTTCAGATTTGAAACTCCAAACCGGAGTAAGTTTAAATTCAAATCCTGCGCCCAAATTCATCTGATAGCCGGTAAAAGTTTTATTCATTTCCCTGGAAAAAGAATTATCGGAATTGAAAGCCGTTATTCCGAATCCCGCCAAAAGATAAGGATTCAAAAATTTATTATCCAAAATTTTGTAAAGAAGATCCAAATTTCCCGAAACCAAATTTAATTTGTGCGCTTGTTCATTTCCTGCAGCAAAATAATTTGTGCGCAAGTGATTGTAATTTGCAAGCGCGCGAATTCCCAAATGATCTGAAAAATTTCTTTGTACGGAAGCGAAAACTCCATAGTTGGTGTTTGCGGAAATATTATTGCCCGAAGTTATACTTACAAATCTCGGATAACTTCCACCGAATCCCAAAACCCAATCGCTTGAAGTTTCCTGCGAAAATGTATTTTGCGGTAAAACAAAACTACCGAACAGAATTAACAGAATAATTAACTTTTTCATTGCGCCCTCTATTTTTTATTTTAACGTCACCCCTTTTGCTAAAATTGTTAAATTTAAAATTGATTGTCAATATTTTAGGGTTGATTTTTTAAAATATTTTTTATATAGACACGGAGGTCAGAATTTGAGTCAAGTATTCTTCACCCAAATTTTTTACTGCGCTGAATTCTTCTTCGGAAATTTTTTCAACATCACCGAAATATGAATTTTCTGAACCGTCTTTTTCGGAGATCGAAGAAATTTTTTGCGATGAAAGAATTTCAAGTTTTTCTACAATTATATTATTTCCATTTTCGGCATCAACTTTTCCCAAAATAAAATACGGACCCGCCGAAAGAGTTTTTTCCGCAAATTTTTCATAAGTATCAGGGAAAAGTACAGCTTCAAAGGTATCGCTTAAATCTTCCAGCGAAAGAAATTTCATTATTCTTCCGCTTTTTGTTTTTATTCTTTTCGAAGCCATATGCCAGCCGATCATTCTCACTTTTTTATTATGTAATTTATGAATTTCCGCGGCTTTTGTTACTCCGGGATGATCAATAATTTTTTCAAAAAAGTTTAGCGGATGTTTTGAAACCATATAACCGAAAGTTTCGTATTCGATCCTGCAGATTTCTTCAATCGAATAATTTTCATTTGTTATAACTTCTTTTTCAAGCTGAAAAGATTCATTTATGAAAAGATCGTTGTAATTTTCATTTAAAATTTTTCTGTTAAAAAGATAAACGTCAAGCAAACGCATTAAACTCGGACGCGTAAAATTAAAGCAATCCATTGCGCCGCATTTTATAAGCGAAGCGGTTTCTTCGTAAGCTAATTTTGTGCGCGTTAAAAAATCCAAAAGTGAAGTAAAATTTCCGTTTTTCTTTCTTTCATTTAAAATTTTATCAATGGAATTTTTTGAAAGATTTTTTACAGCCATAAATCCTATTCTGATCGAATTTCCTTTTCCTGAATATTCAAATTCGCTTTTATTAACGCACGGAAGTTCGATTTTGATTTTCAATCTTTTAGCTTCGTTTACATAAACTTCCGGTGTGTAATAACCGCCCTGATTTGTAAGCACGGCAGCTAGAAATTCCGCGGGAAAGTGCGCTTTTAAATATGCCACTTGAAAAGATAGAAGCGCGAAAGATGCACTGTGAGCTTTGCAAAATGCGTAACCCGCGAAAGATTCAATTTGCCGCCACAATTCCTTTGCGGCAAAATCGCTTAAATTATTTTTACGGCACGATGAAAAAAATTTATCTTTGATCTGTATCATTGCGCTGTGCGAACGCATTTTTCCGCTCATCGCACGGCGTAAAAGATCGGCTTCTTCCAAAGTTAATCCCGCAACAAGATGCGCAACTTTTATCACATCTTCCTGATAGATCATAATTCCGTAAGTTTCGCCTAAAATTTCTGCAAGTTCGGGAATCAGAAATTTTCGCTTTTTCGGATCTTTATGCCGCGCTATAAATTCCTGCATCATTCCGCTTTCGGCAACGCCGGGCCTTATAATTGAACTTGCGGCGGTAAGCATTTTAAAATCATCAACATTTAATCTGCGCAAAAGCGAACGCATGCCCGGCGATTCAATGTAAAAACAGCCGATCGTATTTCCTTCGCGGATAAGTTTTTTTGTCGGCTCGTCATTAAATATCATTTGATAATCATAAATATCAAAATTCACCTTTCCGCTTTTTCGCGGTAAAGGCGGATAGATCTTAAATATTCCGGGAAAAATTTTCCTTTCGCCGGAGTTGGAATTTGATTCCGCCGATAAAACTTTATTGCCGAGTTCATGAATTTTCATAATTCTATTTTACAAAATTAGTAAACATTTGTCCACTTATTTATTAATATTTAAAATTATTTTGATTAAGATCTTTACCACAAAAATTCATAAAATTTTCTGATCAATTTGAAAAGATGATTTAAAAGATCTAAAAATAATTTTCCGGGTTTTATCAAATGATAATTCATTTTTGAAATTTAAAGTAGAAATAAATACCCTTAGCAAATCTTACATATTTTTGTTAAATTGGGTCAGCATTTTGGTTATCAACATTTTTCCCGAAAAGCCGATAATAACTAATAAAGTTAAACTTAAAGTTTTAGGTGAGGTAAGGTATTAAAACTGCGGCAATACAGTTTACGGGAATCGGTACGGTTATCGAATGGGGAAACTTTAAAGAAGTAAGCCGTGTATCGAAATTGACTCTCGAAAGGAAGGTTAACGAGGGCAATTGGAAAGAAATATCGGCAGTTGTTCCCAAGTCCGGTTCCGGAAAAATTATATGCGTGGATAATGACTCTTGCAAAAATATTCTTGACATAAAAGATCTGAAAAAGCCGGTAAAAATCAGTTACAGATTAAAAATTATTGATAGTAAAGGCAAGGTTAATTATTCCAACGTTGTTTTTTATGATTTTTGGTGGAAAAAACTTCACACTTATTATCATCAGGCGCAAACTTCCGGTTACGATAGTACAGCAAACGATCATATAAAAGATATTTATTTTTTGATCGATCAGGTTGTTAAATTAATAGTTAAGCGTAATTTTTATTCAATGGCAAAACATTTAAACATTGAAGCCGATTTTTTAATTGATGAAGTAAGACACGATATTTTCGAAAAACTTTTGACCAATAAAGAAAGACCGAACGAAAATTTCAATAATTTTTGGTCATACATTGCAAATGCTACGAAAAACAGAGTTGTTTCGATATTCAGAGCAAAAAGATCAGAATCAATAGAAAATATAAATTTAGATATTCTTGATGAAAATTCTCCTGAAACTCTTTTTATTTCAACTGAAAAAAGAGAATTGATACGAAACGAATTTTCAAATCTTTTTAATAAGTATTTAATCGAACTCTGGCAGCAAAGTCCCAAATACGCGCTTGTCATTGAACTATGGTTAAAAATCCGTTTATCGCTCACAAAAGAATCACTTGAGTTAATATTTTCAGCAATGGTTGACCGCGATTTTTCCAGAGATGAAAAAGCCGCTGATGATGAAGATTCTTATTACGTTTACAAAAAAATTATGAATGAACTTCGCGAACTTAAAGCAAATACCGGAAATTACGATTCCGGATTTGTTCATATTAAAAATGAAAAACGCGAAGCTTTCAATCATTTGATTGATGAACTTTTTGAAGACGAGAAAAAAGCTGAAACCAGATTAAGACAATGGTTGTTTAGAGGAATAAATATTATCCGTACGAAAATGCAGCCGATGCTGGATTACGTAAACAGTGATTAAAATTTAAAATATTTACGATTTTTTTGTCACAACTTCACTTCTCGTGCGTTATATTAATATAGGCGTAAATATTTTATTTAAACCGGAAATGGAAATTGAAAAAAATACAAAATTTAAAACTAAAAGAGCTTCAGGAAAAGATCAAAAGCAACATTGATCTGACCGATGAAGAATGGGATTTGTTTGCTGAACTTGAAGCAAATTTAAAAACTTCACGTGAAGAAATAAAAGTATGGAACGCTCTTTTTGAAGATTCAATGATAAAATCCGAAATCGAAAACGAAACGGAAAAATTTCTGGAAGAAAACAAAGAAAGAATTGATCTGTTTTCGTTTGAAGAAAATTTTGCTCCGCAGGAAGAAACTGAACTTCAGGAAGTTTTTAATCTTAAAAAAGAAAAAAGATCTTTTTCATGGAAAGAAATATTTTTTGATAAGCAGGTTGTTTTTGCAGTTTCAACATTTTTAATTGTTGTGTTTTCGGGATGGTTTTTGCTGAATTATCAAAAAGCAAATTTCAATTCATCGAAACCACAGCAAATTTTATCGCAACAAACAGAAAATATTCAAACTCCGGGAAATAACTTTTTACAAGAAGAAATTGCAGAAACTACTGAAACAGTAACTTCACCGGAAATAAGCGAAACCAAAAATTCAGCAGCATTTTACAAAAATCCTTATCTTGAAGATTACATCGCATCAAATTTAAGAAGCGATGAAATTTCCGTGATGATAGCATCTCCAAAAACCGGCGTGGTATTTTCAGTCCTTGAAGGAGAAATTTCAATTCCGCTGAAGGGTCAGATAAGAGTAAGATCGAGCAATCAAAATACAATTTCGGTAAAGATTTTTGATAACAATCCGAAAAGTTTTATAAGTGATATTCCGCTTATCAAAAGTGAATTATCAATTAATAACAGCGGCACTTTTGAAAATGTTGATGAAACAATTTCACATAAATTTTCAAAAGGTTTGTATTATTTCACCGTTGAAAATTCAGATACAGACATGATACTTTACGTTGGAAAATTTTTAGTAAAATAGAAATTATTTTAAGTAAGTATAAAATTTGAAGATCCGTTTTCAGCTGTTAAATTTTGCAGCCGGAAACGGATTTTTTATTTTAAATTTTATAGAGTTTAGGAAAAGTCTGAGAAAAGCATTATTGAAATTTATTTTCCGACAAGAATAAAAGCAGCCCAGCCGGCGGGATTTGCATCAACTTCATTTTTAAGCATTTCGATCTTTGCTTTATGCAGCGCACTTGAAATATTTTCGCCTTCAAGTAATTTTTCATAAAATTCAACCATTACTTCTCCGGTGGTTTTATCGTTAACTTTCCAAAGTGAAAATAAAATATTCGGAACGCCGGAATAAATAAATCCGCGTGTTAAAGCCAAAACTCCCTCGCCTTTTGCAATTTTACCCAAGCCGCTTTCGCATGAACTTAAAACTACCAATTCCGATTTTACATCCAGTGCAAATAATTCACCGGAATACAAAAACGATGGTAAATTTTTCTCATTTCCATTTGCAAAGACCAAAGCCGTATAATCCGGATTTTCTTCATTTACAATTCCGTGAGTTGCAACATGCAGTGAAAAAACTTCATCATTTGAAACTGTTTCTTTAAATTTTGTTTTTGTAGCAATTTCATCAAGAAAAACGGAAGCGGAAATATTATTTTTTTCAAACATTTTTTTAATATTTGTAACTTCTTCTTTTGCGTAAGCAAGCTCAAATCCGTTTTCAAATTGAGAATACACTCCGCCATTGCCCGGTAAAAAAGAACTATTTTTTTCTTTACCGAAAGATGGAGCAAATCCTACAAATCCTTTTTTGTAATCTTGCGGCTTTTTATTTTGTGAATTTTTCAAATAAAGATTTGCTGAATATTGATAAGCAATATTGAATTTCTTAATTAAAAAATCCTGATCGGAAAATTGTAAAGATTTTTTTCTTTTTGAAATTAAAGATTCAAACGGAAGATAAAAAAGTTCGCCATTGGGAATAATTACTAAATTCTTTTTATTTGAAATTTCTTTTTCAACAGGTTCAATCAATTTTTCATATAAAGTATGGCTTAATTTCAAAAAATTTGCTTTGTTTTTTTCTCTGATCAAATTTACGCCTTTGTTCAACTCCGCGTGATATTTTTTAACATTCTCATAAAAATTTGAATCAACCGGAACGCTTTTTATTTCAACACTCTCATTTCCAATTACAAAAATGAACAGATTATCTTTTCCGGTAAAATATTCCGTTAAAACCGTTGATTCATCCAAACTCATTTTTATTTTGCTCAATCTTACTGCACGCGGATTGTATTTCAAACGGTAATAATCGCCGTAATTATTTTCCAAGTTTAAGATAAAACTATTATAACGCTGTTTTTCATCAAAAATATTATCCTGAAGAGTTTCAATTCTTTTTTGATCCGGAAATTCTTTTTGCAATTCATGTTCAATTAAAGTATTAAGTTTTCTGATTTCAGATTGAAAATTTCTTTCAGTTTCAAGCAGCGAATCCGGAATATCTGCAAATTTCATCGCATTTATATCGGTCAAAGCATCAAGTAAAATATTTGATCTGCCTTTTTCCGAAAACATAAATCCGTCTTCGGCAAAATTTTGATCGCCTGTTAAATGATATATTTCGGAAGCATTTTTAATTGCATTTTCAAAAAGTTCATTTGTTTTGCCTGCAAGCAAAAATTTTGAATCTTCATTTTTAAAACTTTGCCTTAATTCATCAAAAATCTTTACGGTAATTTTGTAATATTCGTTAGCCTTTATTCTATTTTCTAGAATATCAGTTTTAATATTTGATTTGCTAAGCGCAATCCGGTAAATATTTTTCAGTAAATATTCCTTCGAAATTGCTTTTGCAAAATTTTCCTGTTCCGGCGAGATCTCATTAAAATCAGAACCTATATTTTCACTAATTGATTGTTTTGCATAATTTATTGCCGATTGATAATCTTTTTTCACAAAAGCCAAATTGCTGAATCCGTCATAAATATTAACAAAAATAAAATTATTGAAATATTGATTTTCAATGGCTGTTTCAAAGGCAAGTTCATAAAAATTTTGAGCTTCCTCATATAAATTAAGACTTAAATAAATTTCCGCCATTTGTATATAGGAAGAAGCTAAAAGAGTTTGATCTTTTTCAGTTAATGAGATCAGATCAATATTTTTTGAAAGTATTTCGATGGCTTTATAATTTTCATTTTGATTTATATAAATTTTACTTAATAATCCGTAAAAATTTACAATCATTGAATTTTCAATATTTTTATTTTTTTCGATGACCTTAATTGAATTTTCGATATAATCTTTTGCCTTTGTGTAATTTCCGGATTCAAAATAAAGTGAAGCCAAAATGTAATAAAGATCCAGCAATAAACTTTCGTTTGAAACATATTTTTTTTTGATGGTTAAAACTTTTTCGGCATACTCAATAGCTCTGTGAATATCGCCTATTTCATTGTAAAGAATGCTACTTGTAAAATATGCGGAAATAAGATTTTGATGATTTTCATGGAAGATCTTGATCTTACTTTGAATTATTGAATCGGCAAGTACAATGGCTGCATCAAATTTTCCGTTTCTTCTGTAAATTTCAACCAATTTTTCTTTAAAGTGTAAAAGTTGAATCGGATTTTGTGCAGATTCAGTAATTTCTATTGCTTTTTTAATATGGCTTTCAGCTTTTTGCGGTTCATTTTTGATCTGATAAATTTCCGCCATTCTTACATAAACCCCGGCAATATAAGTTGAATTTGACGGCATTACGGGTTCACCTTTTTCAATGAACAATTGCGAAAACTTTATTGCTTCATCGTAATTACCAAGCATTGAATAACTTTGGGCTATTTGCTTGTAAGAATTTAAGGTCATTAATGAAACCGGCTCATTGGAGATAAGATGCAAGTAATAAAAAAAGTAACCCAGTGCGTTCTGGTATTTTGCAAGCTTGTAATAATAAGCGCCGAGTTTGTAATAATATTCTTTTAAATTATCAGGAAGAGTTTCTTTTTGTTCAACGTAAGTTAATGCATCAGAAAGGATTTTGATCGCTTTAAAATTTTCTTTCAGAAGATTATAATTCCGCGAAATTTTATAGGAGGTGAATACAAAATTTTCCCAATCTTTATTTTCTCTGTAAATTCCCGCTGCTTTTTCATAGTAAAAATTCGAGCTGTCGAAAAAAACCATATTGGAATTTAGTGAATCTAAATTAACGCCGCCTTTATTTTTTAATTCAGCAATTAATTTAAATCCAAGATCGTAAAATTCAGCAGCTTTTTGAACATAAGTTTCAGCTGAAACCTTATCCTGCTGAATTGCCCGAACATTTTGAAAACCTAAAATCAATAATATATATATTAAAAATCCCCTAAGCATCCGGTCCAATTTCAATTATAATTTTCAGAATATAATTCATTTTAATAAAAATTCAATGTTTTCCAACTTTCCATCAATATTTTTTCTTGGTACAATTTTAAATATTTTACAAAGAAGCGGATAAATGTCAACATTTTTTATAGTTCCGGTTTTGTAATTTTGTTTAAAAGCCGGACCAGAAGCGATGAAAATTCCATGCATATCCAAATGTGAATTATCGTAACCGTGATTTCCTTTATTTGTATAATTATTTTGTCTTTTAGCTGCACGTTCATCGATCAATGACCAGCCGGGTTCGGCAATTAAAATCAGCGGCAAAATAAAAGCATTATTGGAAAAATGATAATTTCCCGGAACTTCTTCTCTTTTATAAACCTTAAAATGATCTTCTTTTTCTTTTAGTTTTTTGTAAACAATTTCAATTTGACCATCTTCGGGTTTTATCATCATGACAGGACCGATTCCATCTATTATCGGCTGTTTTCCGGTAATTGATTCAATATTTATTGATCTTTGATTATCAATTTCCGCCATTCCATGGTCAGAAACTATCATAACATTTGTACTGTCATAAAGGTTTATTTCTTTTAATTTGGCTATCAAACTTCCGGTTAAACTATCCAATTTTGAAATTGCTGAATTTACTTCGGGCGAATTTGGCCCGTATCTGTGTCCATAAGTATCGGCAGCATCAAAATATAAAGTGATAAAATTAGGACGTTCATTGTAAGGAAGTTTAAGCCAATTTATAACACCTTCAATTCTTATGTCATAATTCCTGTTATGTTCATAATGTTCAAAATAAGTCGGATGTTTATGTTCTAAAGGGATTTCGGAACCGGGCCAAAAATAGCTTGCAGTTTTTATTCCCTGTCTTTTTGCGGTTGCCCAAAAAGGTTCGCCTAAATACCATTTATCTGATCTTACAGCGGAAGTATCGCGAATTGAATATTTATTTAACGTAAATGGATCAACAAAATCATTAGCAATTACGCCGTGATTTTCAGGATACATTCCGGTAATTATTGATAAATGATTAGGAAATGTTTTTGAAGGAAAAGATGGTTTAAGTGAAAGAGCTGAAACTCCGTTTTCTTTTAAGTAATTTAAATTCGGGGTTAATCCTCTATCTAAATAATCCCATCTGAAACCATCGAAAGAAATTAGAATAAGATAGGGTTTATTTTGCGCGAAAATTGTTCCGGCAAAGATCAAAAAGATCAATAAATACTTCTTCATTACCTAATTAATTTGTTTTTCGAAATATAATAAATAAAAACAAAAAAGGGTTGCCATAGCAACCCTTTTTTATATTAAAGCAATGATTTATTGATCATTAGAATTCTAAAGATATACTAATATTGTACCATCTTTCTCTACCGAAAAATACTCTTGCTGTTTCACCTGTATGATCAGCACCGTCAGTAGCGTCAGTTATATAATCTTCATTATTCAATAAATTAAATACGTGGAATCCTAAGTTTATTTTTTCAATAAAGCTACTTAATTTTAGATCATAACCTGCATGTAGATCAACGATTGAATAGTCAGGCATTCTCCATGAGTTGATACCTTCTTCTTCCGGATTACTTCTTCTATCAGGATCAAAATTAGCATAGAATCTGCCGAAGAATTTGTAAACAGGATTGATATAAAATCTTGAAGTTTCAGTAACAGGAATTTTATAATCTGCACTTAAAGAAGCTGTGGTCATTGGGAAATCGCCAACGTACAATCCTTTTGCATAAGCTGTAAATTCATCAACTTGTGCAGGATTGCTTTCAGGAGATACTCTTGAGGTAACATTATTTTCCCAAGTGTTTGTTCCGTATGAAAGCATTCCACGAAGTTCAAGATTAGTCATAGGCAATGCAGTTGCTTCAAGTTCAACACCTCTGTGAAGTGCATTTGCTCCGGCTAAATTATAATTTAGAACTTCACCGGTTGGTTGACCTTGATCATCTCTAACTGTAAGAGATCTTGTAAATGATTTGTTTTTCCAGGTTGTATAGTAACCGTTTACGTTTACTGCGAAAACGCTGCTTCTGAATCCGTAACCTAATTCCAAACCAAGAATTTTTTCATTATCAAGATCAGAATACAATTCGTTTGTAAATGTAAATACATTTCTGAATTGAGGAGCTTTTGAAAAATATCCTACATTAGCAAAAATATTATTGTAATCATTTAAGTTTACATTTAATCCGGTTTTTGCTGTATATCCGAAAAATGTTTCCCAATCTGTTTCCAAACCGGCATCACTTCCATTATTAGCTAAAAAGTAATCTACTCTTTTGAAATCTGTATTTGAAGCAGAAACATTTATAAATGTACTTAAAAGATCTAACTTATACTCTAATTGACCAAATCCGCCGTATTGTCTAACCAATCCGTCATTATTATAATCAATTTTATCACCAACACGAAGTTTAGTGTTTGGATCACGATTTGCATTTCTATTATCTCTGAAATAATCACCGCCAAGCAAGTGTTCAATTTCTCTAAAATGTTCACCTTTGTAATATCTACCGTCAAATCCGAAATCCAAAAGTAAGTTCTCGCTGAATTTTTGTTTAACTGTAGTTAACAAACCATACCATGTATGGTCATTTCTTGAGGAACGGATTATTGATTTTGACAATGATTCGCCATCGACAACATTTGCGATATTATCATCTGCTACAGCATCAAAATCATAAAGACCTTCAGGAGTTCTTGCTAATCTTGCACCATAAGAACCCATTCCGCCGCCAGTTCCCAATGAAAGATAAGCCACGTTTGAAAGAACTGTATTTTCAGCTAATTGCCAATTCCAATTCACGTTGAAGGCAGGCTTGTTGTAAAAGTTTTCAGCCATGTTTAACATTCCGCCTCTGTAATATCCCCATTCAGGATTGTATCTTCTTCCTAAAGTATCCCAAGCAGCTATATTATAATTTGTAAATCTCTGTCCGTGTCTTTGTGGTGAAGCAACTGCTTGTACTTCCAATGAATGATCACCAAAAACTCCGCCAACAGAAAAGAAATAAGTAAATTCATTTAACCAGGTAGCATCTGCATAACCATCCCAGGTCTTTCTGGAAATTAATGCAGTCAAACCTAATTTGTTTGAGATAATATCAGTTGAAAAAGCAAGTGAATATTTCTGTAAATTATCTGAACCATATTCCGATTTCACTTTAATAAAATTTCCTGAATTTCCAACGCTTTTTGTTTGAATATTAAGAACGCCGCCAACCGCAGAAACTGAATATGGAGAAGCTCCTAATCCTCTTTGGATCTGGATATTTTGAGTAACATCACCTAAACCTGCCCAGTTTGACCAATAAACCCAACCGTTTTCCATATCGTTTACCGGTACGCCGTCGAACAGCGACATGACGGCTCCTGATGCGTGGTGGCTGATGTTGTAGAATCT
>CBDUBH010000005.1:0-65323 GCA_965365345.1 uncultured Melioribacteraceae bacterium | reverse complement strand
ATCGTGCCCCGGGGATTTCGGATTAAAAATACTATAAAGCAAAACCTGACTAACATTCCCCTGAAGTAAAACTCCGCCGTTTACAGATCTTTGCAAACCTTCTTTTCCTTTAAGCGCAATTAATGCGCCGGTTTTTCTATCTGCTAATTTTGCTACGGTTTCAGTCAAAATATCAATTATTCGATTTGAATAATGTTTTCTTTTATTTCTTCCGGCAATAATCCAAGTGCCAAAAAGTTCAACAACTCTGCGAATATCATTTTGAAATATCACAATTGCCGCGATCAAAATAAAAACGATTATAAATTGAATGAGCATTTCAGTCATATACAAACTGAAAACTCTGGAAAGAATATAAATTGCGGCAATCATCGTAATGGTAACAAGCAAAGTCCGCGAGGCAACTTTTACCAAAAGATTAATTATAACGTAAGCAAAAACGGAAACTATCAAAACATCAACAACATCCGAAAATTTTACGTTGCTTAACGAAACGAACAAAAAATTTAAATCAGTTGGAAACATAATAAAACTCAAATTCAACATTCTGTAGAAGATTAAACAAAATTAAACAAAAAAAGTTTTAATATAAATTTTTCTGTTTGAAAAATTTAAAAAATTTTTATCTATACATAGAAGGAGCGGATTTTTTGCAAACAAAATATGAGGATGGGAAATGTTACATTTGATTGGTGCGGCAATAATTGGATTGATTGCTGGCGGTATAGCTAAATTGATTATGCCCGGAAAAGATCCCGGCGGATGCGTTGTTACGATGATTATTGGCGTTGTTGGCGCGCTCTTGTTTACTTTCTTAGGCAGATTGGTTGGATTTTATGGTGAAGATGATTCAGCAGGATTTATTGGATCGGTGATTGGCGCCGTACTTTTACTTTGGCTTTACAGATTATTCCTCAAAAGAAAATAGTTATTTGTTGTTGTGCCGATTTATTATGCCGGGATATTTTAAATGTTCCGGCATTTTTTTTATCGGATCTAAAACAGGGAACTAAAGATTTCAAATGGAACTTAAGATTTTAACAAAAGTATAAATCAAAATAAAGTTTTAAAAAATCGAAATACGGATTTTAAATTAATGATAGAAATGATTTTAATAATATTTCTAAATGATTTTTATTAAAATTGATATTGCAAATTTCCGGTAAATGAATTTTTATTATGATTTTTGAATTTAAATTTCGAAATTTGTTAGAAATATTTCAAAAGTAACGGCAAAATTTACTGCGGAATTTTAAGGATCACTTTTCAAAATGAAAAAGTATTATAACTATACAAAAATATTTTTAAGTCTGCGTTATATAATTCCACTATTGCTACTGTCGGTAATTATTGTCTTTTTATTTCTTTCAATAAGAAGCTGTCAAAGTACGATTGATAATAATTTTGAAAAAGTTTCAGGAATTGCCGAAAAATTCAGAACCGGAAATATTACTGAAACTTTTATTTCTTCAATTCCGGAAATAATTTCTACAAACGGAAATATTTTAGAAATTGCCGTAATGAATAACACCGAAATTTTTACAAGAACCGATAATCAAAGTCTTTTTTGGGGCACTTTCGAACTCGGTGAAAATATTGTTGAAATCCGAGTTCCCGTAACTTATCGCTATCACATTCAACTTTCAGATCCGTGGCATTTGGAAGTAAATGATAACACCTGCATTGTTTACGCGCCGGAAATAAGAGCTTCGCAGCCGCCGGCAATTAATACGGATAAAATGCAAAAGCTTGTAATAAAAGAAGGCTGGGCAAGATTCGATGCTAAAAGATCGCTGGAAGAACTTCAGCAAAGTTTAACTCCGAAATTAATGCAAGCTGCAAATAACGAAAAAAGAATTTCGCTTGTTGATGAAAAAGCAAAAAGTTCAGTTGCGGAATTTGTAAAAAACTGGCTTCTTCGCGAAGATCAATGGGGCGATAATAAATTTAATAACATTAAAGTTTATTTTCCTACTGACAAAGAATTTCATAATAGAATTCAAACAATACAGCCGGAAGCCGAATTAGAAAGGTAAATTTTAATTATATCATTCCAAATTTCTTTATTAAAAAATTTTATTCTGAAAAATTGAACAAAATTTCTTACTTTTACGTCTAACTCTAAAATATAAGGGCTAAAGATGAGTATTCTCCAAGTAAAAAATCTCACTAAAACTTTCGGAAATATTAAAGCTGTTGATAATGTTTCTTTTGAAGTTCCGGAAAATTCCGTGTTCGGACTTATCGGTAGAAACGGCGCGGGAAAAACCACAACCATCAGAATGATGATGAACATTTTTTATCCCGATAGCGGTGAAGTAATTTTTAAAGGCGTAAAGGTCGGACAGGAATTTAAAGACAGAGTCGGATATTTACCAGAAGAGCGCGGACTTTACAAAAAAATGAAAGTTATGGAAACACTTTTATTCTTTGCTGAAATTAAAGGGAAAACCGGCAGCAAAGTTGAAAAAAAAGCAAATGAATATTTGGAAAGATTTCAACTTGCAGATAGAAAAAACGGGAAAGTAGAAGATCTTTCAAAAGGTAATCAGCAAAAAGTCCAATTCATCGCAACAATTCTGCACGATCCGGAATTTATTATTTTAGATGAACCTTTTTCAGGATTGGATCCTATCAACACCAATCTTTTAAAAGAAATTATTTTAGATCTGAAAAAACAAGGGAAAGTGATAATCTTTTCAACTCACTTAATGGATTTTGCCGAAAAAATGTGCGATCACATTGTAATGATTGATAAAGGAAAAACTTTACTAAACGGCTCATTAAAAGATCTGAAAAAGAGATTTGCGCAAAAAAATGTTGTTCTTAATTACGAAGGCGATATTTCATTTTTACAAAATCATCCTTTAGTAGAAAAAATTGAAAATTTTGGAAACACTACCGGAATAAGAATTAAAGATGCTTCGCAAACTCAGCAACTTTTACAATTGCTTATTTCAAACGGAATTACAATTAAAAAATTTGATGCTAACGAAATTTCACTTCACGAAATATTTGTTGAAGTTGCAGGCTCCGATTCCGAATCAATTTTACAGGAGGAGGTTTACAGTGTTTAATAACAGAACTTTAGCAATCTTAAAAAGAGAATTAAGAGAAAAACTTTTTTCTAAATCATTTATTATAATGACTTTGCTTATCCCGATTTTTATGTTCGGAACTTTAGGTTTGCAAACATTTTTGATGAGTTACGGCGGCGATAGCGATTCCATAATAAGCGTAATTTCAGAGGATGCAGAAATTACAAACGGACTTCAGGCGGAATTGACAAATCAAAAGCCGAAAGATTTTTTTGTGGCGGATTTCAAAACTTTATCTAAAGATGAATTCAAAAAATATCTTGAAGATGAAAAACAAAAATTGATCGAAGATAAAATCACAGGAATTGTTTACGTTCCTAAATCTGCTATTGAAGATAAAAAAATTGAATATTATTCTAAAAATCCGAACAATCAGCAAATGTTTTCAAAACTGAAAGATGGAATAAATAAATCTTTAGTTGCAAATTATTTTAGGGAAAAAGAAATTACTTCAAAAGATATTTCTTTTGCAAGCAGTTCTGTTGATTTCAGCGGATTCAGAATTTCTAAAGATAATATTTCCGAAGAAGGTTACGGAAATCTGATCTTATCATTTTTATTTACATTTCTGCTTTATTTCAGTTTGCTTTTTATCGGCACAATTATGATGCGTTCTGTTGTTCAGGAAAAAAATAACAGAATAGTTGAAGTACTTTTGTCATCGGTAAACAGTCAGGAACTTATGACCGGAAAGATTCTAGGCGTCTCGATCACAGGATTGGTTCAAATGGCAATATGGCTATCGCCTTTGATAGTATTGATCTCAACAAGTATTTTCATGCTTCCGGCGGAGTTTGTGCTTAATTTAGAAATGTGGCATATAGTTTATTTCTTATTCAATTATTTGATCGGGCTTGTAACTTTTATGGGCTTGTTTGCCGCAGTTGGAGCAATGTTTGATAATGAACAAGATTCACAATCAGGTCAATGGCCGGTTATGATGCTTATCATGATCCCGTTTTTCATTGCTATTTCGATGCAGGGAAACCCTGAAAACACAATTGCAAAAATTGCTTCGCTTTTCCCGTTTGCTTCACTAATGGTTATGCCGGCAAGAATAACTTTGGTTGATGTTCCGGTGTGGGAATTTTTACTTTCAATAGGTTTAAGTATTTTAACAATGATATTTGTTTTTTGGCTATCGGGAAAAATTTACAAAGTCGGAATTTTATCTACAGGCAAGAAACCAAAATTCTCTGAAATTGTTCAATGGGTAAGATCCTGATCAATTAAAAATTGAGCTATAAAATTAAAAGTATGATAAACTTTCGCCGTCATTTGAATTTTGACAAGTGACGGCGTTTTTATTTATAAATTTTATATCGAAATATTATATTCTTAAAAACTAGAAGTTGAAAATCAAAAATTTATTCGGAACTATTTCTAATTAATTGATCTCTGTATTCATTAAATATTGTGGATTTAGAAATAAATCCGACATAAACTTGACCGTCCAAAATCGGTAAATTCCAACTTCCGGTTTCGTCAAATTTGCGCATAACCGAACTCATTTCTTCATTGAACTGAACTGTTGCTGCGGGTTTGTTCATTAATTCAACTGCCAAAATATCGCCGTATTTTTGAAGATCAAATAAGAATTCGCGAATGTCATCTAAATTAATTACTCCCAGCAAAACTTTTTCTTTATTCACCACCGGAAATAAATTCCTTTTTGATTGAGCAATAATTTTTGTTAGATCTTCAAGATTTGCAGAATCGGGAACGGTTTTGAAATTTGTTTCAATTATATCTTTTACATCGAGTAAAGTTAAAATATTCCTATCGCGGTTATCAGTAAAAATATGTCCTTTTTTCGCAAGTTCGCGAATATCCATAGAATAAGGATCAAAATTTTTAACAATTGCGTAAGCAATTGCCGAAACGATCATAAGCGGAATCATAAGTTCATAGCCGCCGGTAATTTCGGCAATAAGAAATATTCCGGTAAGCGGCGCATACATAACTCCGCTTAAAACTCCCGCCATTCCAACAATTGCAAAATTCGTTTCCGGAAGATCAGAGATTTTAAGCATGTTCATCAATCTTGAAAAGAAAAATCCGAAATATGCTCCAACGAAAAGTGAAGGTGCAAAATTTCCACCGTTACCGCCGCTGTTCAAAGTTACAGAAGTTGCAACAACTTTAATGATTGATATTCCGCCGATGAAAAATAAAACCAGCCATTCATTTGCGGAAAAATTTTCCAGAATACTGTTTTTAAGAAGATCGGAAGGATTTCCGTTTACCAGAATTTTTACACTTTCGTAACCTTCACCAAAAAGCGGAGGAAAAAGGTAAATTAAAATTGCCAAAACCGAACCGCCAATTAAAGATTTTCTTAAAAAACTATTTTTATATTTTTTAAAATAATGTTCAACCTTTAAAAAAACTTTTCCATAATAAACCGATAAAAATCCGACTAAAATTCCGAGCAAAATGTAAAACGGAACGTTATGATAATCGAATGGCTGACGCAATTTAAAGAAGAATAAAATTTCTTCATTCAAAATTACTTTTGATAAAAGCGCACCGGTTGCCGAAGAAATTATTAACGGAATAAATGTAGAAATTGTTACTTCTGTTAGTAAAATTTCAAGCGCAAACATTACTCCAGCAATCGGTGCGTTAAAAGCTGCGGAAATTCCAGCTGCCGCTCCCGAAGCAAGTAAAACAGTTCTATCTCGGTAATTTAAAATATTCAGTCTGCCGTAATTTGATCCGATAGCCGCCCCGGTTACTGCAATAGGAGACTCAAGACCTGCAGAGCCTCCGAATCCTACTGTAATTGCGCTTGTAATTATGTGAGTGTACATCGAAGCTTTTTCAATCAAACTTGATTTTTTAGCGATTGAATGTAAAATGTATGGAGATCCTTTAGAAAATTTCTTCTTCAAGAAAAATTTTATGAAAGCTGCGGTTATAATTAATCCGATTGCCGGAAAAAGCAAAAGTAAAATGTACTGAAAAGGAAGATCATAATCTTGAGTTAATAAATGATGAATATAATAAACAAGAAATTTTAAAATTACTGCAGCAAATCCGGCTGTAAATCCAACTAAAATACTAATGAAAATTAAAAACTGCTTGCCGGTAAATCTTCCCTTTAACTTTAAAAACAAAGCAGACAATTTTTCAAATAAAAGATTTTTTAACATCAAAAAGGATTTTGTTTATTCGCATTTATAAATGATAAAAATAAGCAAAAAATATTATTAAAACTAAACATAAAAAGCATCAATTCGATAATTGAATTATGATAAACAAAATTAAAATAAGATTTTTGCTTGGATTTTTTGCTTTTTCAGTTTTGATTACTGCAGATTTTTTTGCGCAGGAAAGGGAAATTACTAATCCGAAAAAAGTTTATACAACATCAGTTGTTGGAAATAAAGTTCGAGTAAAAGAAATTACATATGTTCCAAAAGTTGAATACAAGCAGGTTGCGGTTTATAAAAATGTTTACAAGAACGGAAAATTAGCCAGGACGATCGTCGGTTACGAAACAAAAAAATTTGTAACATATAAGACGAGATCAAAAAATAAATATTATCCGATGGTAAAATAAAATTTGCAAAAAAAAGCCGCTGATTTTCAGCGGCTTTTTTGTCAAACCAATTTAAATGAAATTATTTTGTTTATTTAACCAACATCATTTTTGCGGCTTGATTGAAAGTTCCTGCCGATAATTTATAAATATAAACTCCGGATGAAACCGGTTTGCTGAAATTATCTCTTCCATCCCAGGAAACAGAATAATAACCGGCATCTTTAAATTCCGAAACCAAAGTTCTGATAAGTTCACCCTGAACATTGTAAACGTTCAAAGTAACTTCTGCATTTTCCGGAATTTGGAAATTGATCATTGTTGAAGGATTAAATGGATTCGGATAATTCTGATCGAGTGAATATTCGTTCGGAATTGCTGATACAACATTTCCTTCAGGATTTTCTTTTGCAAGTCGCATTACTTTTAATGCGTTATAGGCATTTACTAATCCTGCTCCGTAATAATCATCATTGCCCGGTTTTCCAAGATCAACAGCGGATCTTTTTAAGATATTTTCAAGTTGAGCAGGGGATAGATTTGGATTTGCGCCTTTGACAATTGCTGCAACTCCTGCGGCATGCGGAGCTGCCATACTTGTTCCTGCTGACCAATACCAACCATTATTCCCAGTACTGAAAACTAAGTCAAACACCCAGCACGGTCTTAATAAACCACCGATTAAACAACTTTCATTTCCGGGGTATTGAGTATCTCCTCCAGGAGCTGCTAAATCAATTGTTGATTGTCCGTAATTTGTATAGCTAGCCGGGTAACTTAAAAATGCGTTTAAAGGATCAGTCGCCCACCCGATTGGTGCAGTTGCAGAAATTGAAAGAATATTCTGAATTCCCGAAGGTAAATGTATCAGATCTGCATTATGATCACCATCTATAGCTTCATTTCCTGCAGAAGCAATTAAAAGAGACCCATTTTGATATGCAAAATTTGCAGCTCTGCTTAATCCTAAAAAGATGGATTGAAGCTGTGCTGCGTTCACTCTGTAATCATCTGTGGGATCATCTGGAGTTCCATTATCATCAATATATCCGTGCCTTGGAATATTTGCGCCAATGCTCATAGTAATAATATCAGCATCTTCCATTGCAGCATGATAAATACCTCCTATGATCCATGAAAAAGCTCCGCTTCCTGCATCAGTCAAAACTTTTACCAAAACCAATTCAGCTTCCGGTGCAACTCCTATTGTTCCAAATCCATTATCAGCAGCGGCTACTGTTCCGGCTGTATGTGAACCGTGGCTAAAAACATCAGGCAAAGCATATCCAAGTCCTTCTCCCGTAACAAAACTAGCGCTTGATGCAAAATCGATATTAGGAGCTAAATCCGGATGGTCCAGATCAAATCCGCTATCTAAAACTGCAACTCTCACACCATTGCCGCGATATCCGGCATTCCATGCTTCAATAGCATCAACCGCATCGTGTCCCCATTGAAGATCGAAACGAATGTCATCATCTCCACTGTAAGGTGGATTTTCATAATCCTCAGTAAATTCGAAATTCTTTTCACCGGGAATGAAATTTAATTTTGCATCCTGAACAACATCATGAATTCCTGTGATCTTTTTTGCTTTAGCTTCAAAATCTGAATTACTTGATGTTACAGAAATGATACCTATCTTTTCTAAATTGAAATTGATCTTTCCATCGATCTTTTTTAAGTCATCAATTATTTTTGAAGAAACTTTTTCAGATTTTGTAATTATTAAATAATTTTTGGGTGTGGAATTTGCAAAAATACTGAAAGAAAAGATCAAAAATAGAAAAGACGAAAGAACCGAAATGCGAACCGGATAAATTCTCATATAGTCCTCCTAAATGAAATTAAATTGGTGTTATTATTAAGAAATTGCAGCAGGTAGAATATTTAGTTCCAATTAAATTAAATTTTGATATTTGGAAAGGGCAATTATTGGTATCTTTATTTTTAGTATTGTCAAATGTTGAAATCTTCATTACATAAATTTATCTTTTGTTATTGTTATAAAACTTATTTAAAAGAAAATTTTATGAAATTTGAACGCGATTATTTTATTCACTATTACGATGCGGGATTGAACAAAAAAGTATTGCCTGTATCTTTAATGCGATATTTTGAAGACATTGCAACTCTGCAAAGCGAAAGCCGCGGCATTGGCTTGGATTATTACGCAAATAATGACGTTGCCTGGCTTATACATAAATGGGATATAAAATTTTATAAATATCCGAAGTTTCAGGATTCAATAAAAGTTGTTACTACTCCAATGGGGTTTTTTAGATTTTACGCTTTCAGAAAATTTGAAGTTTATAATTTGCAAAAAGAGTTGATAGCCGAAGCAAATTCAATGTGGTTTTTTATTAACACAAAATTACGCAAGCCCGCAAAAATAAACGATGATATGTTAAAAGGTTACAATATTGCTCAAGGTGAAAATCGTGATCTTCAAATTGTTGATCCCGGAAATTTAACAAAGGAAGATTTTGTAAAAGAATTTTTTGTAAGACAAAGCGATATTGATTCAAACGAACATGTTAATAATATTTCGTATGTTGATTGGGCTATGGAAACCGTTCCGCCCGAAATTTTGAAAAATTATGAAATGAAAAGATTGAAGATCATTTATAAAAAAGAAACTCATTACGGAAGTAAAATAAGATCAGCCTCAGAAATTAAAGAAACTGAAAACGGAATTATTTTTTATCATAAAATTTCTGAAGCGGAAAATGAAATTTGTCTGCTTGAATCTTTCTGGCAAAAATAAATTTATTTTTTGATCATTGTTATGTGAAGAACTCCGGCATCATCAAAAGGATTTTCAATTTGAACGAATCCGAAATCTTCATAAAATTTTTTCAGATAAATTTGAGCATCAATTTTGATTGATACATTTCCGTAAAGTTCGTGGATTTTATTCATACAATTTTGAACTGCAATTTTTGCCAATCCGTTTTTTCTGAATTCCGGAATTACAAAAACCCTTCCAAAAGATGCTTCACTGAATTTTATATCAGGCGGAATTACTCGTAAATATGCGCAGATTTTATTCTTACTGTTTTTGCAAATTAAATGAAGTGATTTCTGATCAATAAAATCAGCATCAACAAAAGGGGAGTTCTGTTCAACAATAAAAATCTTTTGTCTTAGTGAAAGAATTTCGTAAAGTTCATCTTTGCTTATTTCTTCAAAATTTTTCCATTTCCAAAAAAAATCTTTCATAAAAATTTCCGGTAAGGATCAAAAATATTTATTCAGATCTTTGATGGAATCAATTATAATATCAGGATGAATCGAAGAATTCATTAAAAATTCTTTTCTGAATTTTCCGGTGCGTACTAAAATCCCGAGCATTCCCAGACTTTGTGCCGCACCTATATCCGTTTCAATATCATCGCCGATAATTGCAGCTTGATAAGCTTCCACATTTAATTTTGAAATTGCAGCGGAGAAAAAATTCTGTGAAGGCTTTCCCAATACAAGCGCGTTTTTATTGGTTGCATATTCCAAACCGTGAATAAAAGCGCCGATATCCATTTGAAATCCTTTTTCGGTAAGCCAATATTTTCCTTTGTGAAGCGCAATCATTTTTGCGCCGTTAAGAATATATTTGAATAGTTTGTTCATCAGATCGTAATTCCATTTATTACCGATATCGCCGATGATAACAAACTCCGGTGAAATTTCATCTTCCTGAAATTCCTTAAAATCTTTTTTAACATCTTCGTTCAAAACAAAAAAACATTTCGGAGAATTTTGCTTTCTCAAAAAATCAATTGCGGCAATTGGTGCGCTGTAAATTTCATCATCTTCAAAAGGGACATTTAACGAATTTAATTTATCTTTTATACTCTGAATTGATTTTACGGTGGTGTTTGTTACAAATAGAGTTTTAAATCCGCCGGCTTTAATATTCTGAATTGTTTCAAGCGATCCTTCAATAAGATTGTTATCAACGTAAACCACGCCGTCAAGATCAAACAAAATTGCTTTGATGTTTTTTATTCTGTTCATAAAATACCGAGTTTGTTAGCTAAAACTAATTTTTAAAATTCAAATTAACAAGCGTTCAGAAGAAAAAAACGATTTCGTTTTATGTTGAATTAAATTGATAATTTAACTTTATTTACCGGTCAAATTATTTTGGTTAAATGAAGCTTACAGAAGAACAAAAAAATATAATTGAAACAGATTCGAATATTAAAATTAACGCTGTTGCTGGTTCAGGAAAAACTACAACTCTTATCGAATATGCAAAATCAAAATCCGGCGTAAAAAAAATATTGTATCTTGCTTTTAATTCATCGGTTAAATTAAGCGCGCGTGAAAAATTTGCAAATGAAGGATTAACAAACATTCGTGTTGAAACCGCACACTCGCTTGCTTATAACAGAATTGTACGCGGTACAACTTTTTCGCTTACAAATTATACTACCGATCAAATTGCAAAAATACTTGATATTCAAACTGCGGGAAAAGATAAAAGTTCAGTTTTAATTGCAGCGAATCACATAAAAAAATATGCAAATTATTATTGCAACAGCAATAAGGAGAAAGTTCAGGATCTCGATTATCTTGCAACCGTAAAAGATGCTTCGGCGCAGAATTTTGTTCTAAATAATTTAGAAGGAATTGTTTACGCAACAAGACTTCTACTTGCAAAAATGAACCGAGCCGAAATCGGAATTACTCACGATTTTTATCTTAAACTTTTTCAGCTTCGTAAACCTCAATTAAATTATGATTACATTTTATTTGATGAAGGACAAGATGCTTCCCAGGCAATGCTTGATGTATTTTTGAATCAGAATTCAAAAAAGGTAATTGTCGGAGATACAAATCAGCAAATTTACGCATGGCGATACGCAATAAATTCACTTCAGCAAGTGAGAGATTTTCCCGAATTTCCGCTTAGCGCAAGTTTCAGATTGGATAATGAACTAGCAGAATTTGCAAAGGAAATTTTGAAATGGAAATCTCATTTTAAAAATGCGAACATTATTGATATTAAAGGTAAAGGCGGAAAAGATACAATAAAAACAAGGGCAACGATAGCACGCACAAATTTGAAGCTGTTAATAAAAGCGATTGATATGGTTACAGGTTACGGCGGCGAGATCAAAAAAATTTACTTCGAAGGAAATTTAAATAGTTATACGTACGCAACCGCAGGCGCTTCACTTTACGATATTTTAAATTTATATGAAGGGAAAAATTATTTAATAAAAGATGAATTGATAAAAAGCATAGGAAGTTTTTACGATCTGAAAGATTATGCCGAAAAATCCGAAGAAGCCGATCTTTCAATTATGATTGATATTGTTGAGGAATACGGAAAAGAGCTTCCGAAATTAATTAAGCTGCTTAAAGAAAAACATGTTAGCAACGAAGAAAGAAATAAAGCCGATATGATATTTTCTACAGTTCACCGCTGTAAAGGTTTGGAATACGATGAAGTTACTTTGGTCAATGATTTTATAAATGAAGATTCAATTTTGAAATTAGTGAAAAAAGATGACAGCGAAAATGTTGATTTTGACAGCATTGAAGAAGAGATAAATCTTTTGTACGTTGCATCAACAAGGGCTTTAAGTAAACTGAAAGTGCCGGAGGAACTCACAAATGCGTTCAGCAAAAATCTTATTTTCAATTCAAAAAAACATGTTTTAATTTCCTCGGCAACCGGACATAATTACGATAAATACAAAGTTGATCTGAACAAAAATTTAATTCAAAAGAAATTTAAATTGCGCACGGAAGACTGGACTCCGGAAATGGATTTTGAACTTGAAGAAAAATTAATTCAGAAAGTTCCGCTGGGAATAATTGCAAAATATTTTTGCACATCAAAAAGCGCAATTTTAAAAAGAATAAATGAACTTGATATTTCCGAACTTCTGGATTTTTATTGAATGAATTTTAAAGATTAGATCACGAAAAAGGTTGAACTTCTTTTTCGTGATCTTAAAATCATTTTACATTTACAATTTCTAAAAAACCAAAAATTAAATTTGCTTGGAATTTTCATTTGCCGTGTCCGGATTTTTCAAACTGCTTAGCATTCTTGCTTTTTTATATTCAAGATAAAAAGCCGGATGATCTTCTTTAACCTCATTAAAAACAACATCAACATGATTTGTTAAATAACTTTTCGCCTGATTTAAAGTTTTTTGATATAAAGAAGTTATATCTTCGCGTTCAGTTTGATTTTCGATTTTACCGGTTTTAATTTCTGCTGTCCGGTAACATTCATCAATAACCGCCTTTAAATTATCAAAAGCGTAAAGAGATTGAAGATAAGATTTTCCTAATCTGAATACCGTAAATCCTTTTTCCAGAAGTTCCAGATCACTCATGTTTTTAAGTTGATAATCTTTTATAGAAGCCGCTGAAATGATTTCCGAATTTTCTGTCATCACTCCATAATTTTTTAATGCTTCGCCAATTTTCAAAACACATCCGGAAAAATGTTCTTTGGCTTTATCGTGCAAATTATCTAATTCATTAATGCAGCAAGTGATCTTATCCTTTGCTTCAATAAGAATCGGATAACCTGAAACTATATCTGAATTAGTTGAAATTGTGAAGACCGCTTTTCGAAAAACTTCCATATTTAAATTATGATCTTTTATAATTTTCGTTAAAAGATCAAAATCAACTTTTTCAAAAAGGTTTTTTTCGACTTGCTCATCTTTGTGCAAACCGGTTTTTGATTCGTTTGAATCCGTGATTTTTGTATTCACTTTGTTACTCCTGATTGCTAATTCCATATTTAAAATATTTGTTAAATATTACAAGTCATTAAAATAGAATAATAATATCCGTTAAAGATTTTGAAAAAATTTTCTTTTTAAAAATTAATATTGACAATTTATCTTATTTTTTTAGTTTAATTTATGAACACTGTTAAATTTTAAAAATGTAAGGTTTTTGGTATTGTTTTAAATTTGTAAAAATTTAATTTCGTAGCAGTACAAAAAATTTTTTTTGAAAAAAAAGAGGGCAAAATTAACAGGGGAAATAATAGAGGGAAGAAGAATATTTTTATTCTTTTAAATTAAATTTTAATCCTTTTATTTCCTTACACAATTTTCATCAACGCTGATAATAAAATCTCCTTGAATAATTATAGATTTCTGAAATTCGATTTATAGTTCATTTTTTACAGCAATCACAAGTGCAGATTTTTCCGAAAAGTTACGTATTTAAAAATTAATTTGAGCGGATGAGTTTTGTATGGAAAGGATCTTAATCATTGATAATGATGAAGAATTCAGGAAAAAAATTGCTCAATCTTTATCATCTGAAAACTACAAAATAACATTTTTTGAAAGCGGGGAAGCGGGCTTAAATTCCGCTAAGCAAAATCCTCCTGATCTGATAATAACCGCACTTTCACTGATTGATTGTACCGGAATTAATATTCTTCAATCAGTTAAACAATTCGATCATAATATTCAAGTTATTGTTACAACCGCAGTTGATGATATTGAAAGCACAATTCTCGCAATGCAATTCGGCGCTTTTGATTTCATAGAAAAATCACTTGAACTTGAAAGATTGCGCAAAACGGTAAAACTCGCGCTTGAAAATAAAAAATTAAAAAACCAATCCTATTTTTTCATTTCGAACGAAAAAGAAAATTATACAAGTAAATTTCAACTGATCGGCAGAAATCCTTTAATGAAAGAAGTTTATAAAAAAATAGGAAAAGTTTCTGCAAATAAAGTTACGGTTTATATTGAAGGCGAAAGCGGAACCGGAAAAGAGCTTATTGCAAAAAATATTCATAATCTGGGAATTACAAAAAACGATCCTTTTGTTGCGGTAAACTGCGCTGCGCTTTCGGAAACTTTACTTGAATCTGAATTATTCGGACATGTAAAAGGATCTTTTACCGGAGCTATTCGCGAGAAAAAAGGTAAATTTGAATTAGCCGGAAACGGAACGATTTTCCTGGATGAAATTTCAGAGATATCTTTAAATCTTCAAACAAAATTGCTTCGCGTATTACAGGAGCATGAAGTTGAAAAAGTCGGCGGTGATGAATCTTTTCCAATTCATTCAAGGATAATTACCGCAAGTAATAAAGATCTTTTTGAATTGGTTGAACAAGGAAAATTCCGTGAGGATCTTTATTACCGTTTAAAAGTTTTTAGTATTGAAGTTCCGCCGCTTCGCGAAAGAAAAGATGATATTCCGCATCTTGCAGTTTATTTATTGAATAAGATCAATAAAGAACTCGGCAAAAAAGTAACAAAAATTCCTTACGAAGTTATGGATGTTTTACAAAATCATTCGTGGCACGGAAACGTAAGGGAAATGGAAAATTGCCTGCTTCAGGCGGTGGTTTTAGCAAAAGATGAAATTCTTGAAAAGGAATATTTGATCTTACGAAACGGTTTTCATAAAGATCATGTAAAACAAAATGTATTGTTAAGTCTTGATGATATTCAAAAAGAGCACATAAAAAAAGTTTTGGAAAGCGTTAACTGGAATAAAGCCAAAGCTTGTAAAATTCTTAAAATTTGCAAAGCCACGCTTTACAACAAGCTTGAACAATATAATATTTCAATGAAAAAAACTTACAGTAATGTAGTTTGATTTACTATAATAAAAAATAAAACTAAAATTTATTTTGATCAAATTTATTCAGAAACTAACTCCAAATATTTCTTTCTTGAAATTAAAAGATCGGTGCTAAGTAAAATTAATCCAATAAATCCGCATGCATCAGCAAAATTAGCAACTCCCGCGGGAGTTAAAAAATAATCTCTTATTCCGCCGAAAAAAACTCTATCCAATAAAACATTTCCCGTTAACGCAGTGGCAAAAAAAGCAAATGCCAATTCAAGACGGAAATTATTTCCCGTTTTTTCAAAAATATTTTTAAACCCGAAATATAAAATTACGAGCGCAAATAATTGCAATATCTGAATTGCGAAAATTTGCATCGGAGAAATCCAATAATTTAAAGTGATACCCGGATTTGTAACAAAAGTAAATCCCCAGTTTTTTGCGATCAAAAATTTTTCGTTAACAAAATTAAACTGAAAAAATAATTTCAAAATTTGATCAAGCGAAATTAATCCTATCGAAAATATTAAAGCTCTTTTCATAAAGATCCATTTTTATAATACATTTTCGAAAAAGATTTTGGATTGTTAAAAAGCGTCTAAAATTTAGACGGTGAGTATGAAAATTAAACTCTGATTATTGAACGAAAAGATAAGTTCATTCAAAAAATCATTAAAAATAAACATTTTGAATTTGGCATTGATTTTGAAATTAAAAAGATAGTTTGTCATTTAAATAAGACTAATAAAAATGTCTAATCTCCAAATGATTTTAGCTTTAGGGGCTATGATCCTCTTGGCTATGATAATATTTCGCGTGAACCAAAATTCACTTGCAACCGAAGATGTTTTCTACGATGCAAGTTTTGGAATTTTAGGCACATCAATTACAACTTCAATTATTGAAGAAGCAAGCCGTAAAAGTTTTGATGAAAAATCTGATACGGTTGCATTAGATAAGACCACACAATTAACCACAGCCGGAAGTCTTGGAAAAGACGGAAGTGAAGACCCAAAAGATTACACCACTTTTAACGATTTCGATGATTTTAACGGATATACAAAAGTTGACAGTTCAATGCCTTCTGCAATTTTCGATATCGCTTGTGAAGTTTTTTATGTAAGTGATGCTAATCCAGATGTTAAAGTTACAACCCCAACATGGCACAAAAAAATTATAGTAACGGTTTCAAGCAAATTTATGCGCGATACAATAAGGCAATCTTCGGTTTACAGTTATTGGAATTTCAGATAAAATTTTAATAAGGAATCTAAAATGGGATTCGCGGTTTTAATAGATGTTTTGGGATCAATGATAATAGGCGGATTTTTACTTCTGACATTATTCAGATTTAATGATAATGCGACTCACAACACTTACACTTACAGCGGCGAATTAACTATTCAGGAAAATATGGTTGCAACAATTGAAGTGCTTGAATACGATTTCAAAAAGATCGGCTATTGCGAAAATCCTTTCGGCATTCCTAATCCCGCAAGAGCAATTGTTTATGCCGATACAGCAGAAATTAAATTTTTGACCGATACGGATTTTGACGGTGATGTTGATACGATGCATTATTATTTAGGCGATACTTCCGAACTTTCCGGAACTCCTAATCCTAACGACAGATTACTTTACCGTTCAATTAATGGTGATTCAAAAGGTGTAAATCTTGGTGTTACCGAATTCAAAATGAAATTTTATGATGTTCTCGGATTTGAAATTCCGACTCCGCGTTCGGCTCCAACAGGAATTTCATCAATGCAGGTTGATATAAAAGTTGAAAACACAGCCGCTTACGATGAAGATTACCATTATGCATATTGGCGGCAGATAAGACTTTCAGCAAGAAATTTAACAAACAGGTAAAAAGAGAATTTTAATATGTCAGGCAAAGCATCTTTAATATTAGTTCTTGGTTTCAGTTTGATCTTTTTGATAATGGGAGATTTTTGGAATGATCTTTCAACACGCGCGACCGAAAATCATGTTTACTATTTCAAAAGTACAAACTCGCACAACATAGCGGTAAGCGGAATGAACATTGCATTGAATAAAGTTCATTTTAATTTAGCGTGGAATGCAGGAATAAAAGATCTTGCAATTCAAAATGGAATTGTAAATGTAACCGTAACCGAACCTGACACAATTTCAAAAGAACTGATTTCAACCGGAAATTTCATGGGACTCGAACGCACCGTAAAAGTAAAATTGATGAAAGCTTCATACGCAAAATATGCGTGGTTTATTGCATCAGTTTCAACAGGAAGTGGAAACAAAAGAACATGGATTACCGGAGATACGGTTTGGGGAGGATTTCATTCTAATCAATCTTTAAATATTGAAGGTGATCCGGTGTTTTACGGTAAAGTTTCAGTTGATGGAAAAGTAAATATGTCACCGGGATCGCATCCGCAATTTTTAGGCGGATTGGTTACAGGTGTTGAAGTTTCATGGGATAAAAATATGGGATTTCCAAGTCAAACGGCTGCTGCATTAGAAGGACAGGCACAAGGCGGGACATGTTATTTTAATAGCCAAAATCTTTGGTTAAGATTCAATGCAGATGGAACCGTAACTTACAGAACTGCTGCTACAAATGTAAAAGATGATATCGCAAATTATTCTGCTCCAATTACTCTTCCGTTAGCTACAATGGCTCCGACAAATATAATTTATTTGGATAAAGGTGATATTTATATTTCCGGAACGCTTAACGGCGAAGTTACGATAGTGGCAGATCAGAGTTCCGGCTCAGGAGGCGGTAATGTTTATTTTGTAGATGATCTTGTCTATGAAACAGATCCGATGTTGCCCGATGGAATGGGTGGATACATTCCAAATGATGCCTGTGATGATGTAATGGGAATTATCGCTACAAATAATGTAAACATCGCTTCTTCTGTTGCCTCAGGCGGGTATACTCCAAATATTGTAAATAAAGATCTAAGAATTGATGGTGCAATTTTCTGCCGTTCAGGAGGATTTAATTTGATTGATCTAACCACAACTTATAAAACCACAAAAACAGGTACAATTTATTTGCGCGGCTCTATGACAGCCGGAAAAGAAGAAATGGTTGCGATCTATGATAAAAATAAATTGATAGCCGGATACAACAGGCATGTAGTTTTAGATGAAAGATTTTTGGTTAGACCTCCGCTTTATTTTCCTTATACAAAAAATTATGAAGTTGTTTCCTGGCTTGAATGATAAAATGTAAACAGGTTTTTATTTAACAATAACAATTAGGAGCGGGAATGAATTACACGGGCTTTACATAAAAATTGTATTTATAAGATTGCTAATATCAAAAATTAAGAAGATCAACAATTGATCCATAACAAAAAATACAGTCAATTTAAAATTAATTTCTTAACAAACATTTAAAGGAGATCTGAAATGGGACAACAACAATTGCTCTTAATAGTACTTGGCGTAATTATAGTCGGTATCGCTATAGTTGCAGGAATCGGGATGTTTAATGCCGGAGCCGAAGAAGCAGTAAAAGATGAATTGGTAGCACAATGTATGGCAATCGGTGCAAATGCGCAGCAATGGTACAAAAAACCGGTTGCAATGGGCGGAGGAGGTAATTCATTTACAGGATATGAAATCCCAGGAAGAATGGAAGCAACTGAAAATGCAGGTGTAATTGGTACAGATGGTTATGCAACGACAGCAGGGTACGTACTGACAGAAGGCGATCAATCTATTACGATTACAGCAGATCCAAACGACGCACTACAATACAATTGGGAAGTATCATGTGTTGTTACTCCACTTAATATTACAACGACAGTTGCAACACCATAGTAGAATTACCATAAACTACTTTAATATATAAAAAAATTATGATCGAACTAAAATTTACAGCAGAAAAAATTGATGGTTCAACAATCGGCGGTATAGTTACCGCCGATTCTCAATCGAATGGAAAGCATAAGATAAAACTTATCGCTTCTCAAAATAATTTCAATCTTAAAAAGGTTGAGAGAAAAAGAACCTTCATTTATAAAGCCAAAAAGAATGGCGGAAATTATGTTCAAGGCGAGCAGCGCGCTTTTAATAAAAAAGAAGTATTAGAGGTTTTGTATAAACTCGGTTACGACAAAATTCATGTTAATGAAAAACTGATTTCCACAAATCGTAAACCATCACAGCCGGATATTCTTAATTTCATTAAAGTAAGCGCAGATATGCTCGAACAGAAAATGAACTATGGCGAGATCTTGACTTTTCTAATTAACGATACGCGCAATAAAGTTTTAAAAGAAACTTTACAGGATATTAATAAAGAGTTAAAAAAAGGAACCGACAGTGAACAGGCATTCTTAAAACATCAGCATGTTTTGGGAAGATTTGTTGCATTCATGCTCGGGCTCGCTTCAAAATCTGGTGATATGGCAGAAATTTACAGAGCAACAGCCAAATTTATGGAAAGAAGAATTGAATTCAAAAAAAGTTTGCGAAGCGCTTTAATTACTCCTTTGGTAACATTGGTGATTTTATTCGGAACGGTTATTTGGTACGTAGCTTATATTTTTCCCGAAACTGCAAAGATGTTTATGAAATTTCAAATAAAACTTCCACCTATGACCGCATTTACTTTGAAGATGAGTGAATTTTTGCAGGATAATATTTTGATCATAACTCTTCTGCATATACTTCCTTTAATATTTTTGTGGAGGCTTTATAAGCATCACCGCGGCAGAGTAAAATTTGATAAATACCTTCTTAAAATTCCATACATCGGCGATTTGATCCACAGAACTTTAATAGAAATTTTTTGCCGGGTTTTTTACACACTTTACAGCAGCTCGGCAGAAAGCATAACTCCGATCAGAATAGGCGCCGAAGCTACCGGAAATAAATTCTTTGAAGAAAGTGTAAAACTTATTGCGCTTCCAATGATGCGCAAAAGAGGAGTCGGAGTTTCTGATGGATTACTCGCTTCCGGAGTTTTCACCGATACTGCAATATCGAAATTCAAAGCCGGAGAAGAAACCGGAAATATCAAAAATACAACAATGCAGCTCGCAAATTATTACGAAAGCGATACGGTTTACAGACTCAAAAATTTCATTGAATGGGTTCAGATCACGATAGCGATAATAATCACTTTGGTGATGATCGCATTGACTTTGATCTCAGCGGAAACCGCAATTATAAAACCGAAAAAAGCAGGCGTAATTGACAGGACAGTTGAAAATACTCAATTCCAAAATGAAACGGATTTCAGATCATGAAAGATAACAGTGTTGATCTAAGAATAATTTCGGAATTAAACATCAGCGACAGGATCGGATTTATCCTTTACAAAAAAGGAATAATCGATTCAAAAACTTTGGCGGAAGCTTCCGAAATTAAGCAAAACGAAAATGAAAAAGTAAGAAGAAACCTTGCGCAAATTCTTGTGCAGGATTTCGGATTTGATCACGATATAATTTTCAAAGAGATAGCCCAGCTTTACGCATTCAGGATTTTAAAATTAAATGTGAATGAATTTTCGCAAGAAAAATTAGGCGCTATTAAAAAAAATATAAATTCATTCGGCGAAGAATTAAAAAATAAAATGCTTCACCATAAAATAATTCCCTTGATGAACGATGAATATGAAAGAGATAGAATTATTCTTGGAGCAGTTGATCCTACTGATAGAGAAATTCCGAAATTAATTTACAAATTAAATTTTGTAAAATTTGAAGTTACATTTTTTCCTTTGGCCGATTATGAAATTCTAATAGAAAAAATATTTCCTCCCGAAAATGAGTATCTGAAAAATTTAGAAACAATTGAAGAAGAATATCTTGTTGACCAGGATGATTATTCTTTAGATGAAACTCTTGTAGAAGCGGAAATAAATAAGAGCGCGCTTATAAATTTATTTGAAGGCGTTTTAGTTGAAGCGGTTAGAAAAGGCGCAAGCGATATTCATATAATACCAATTTCAAGTAAATGCGTTACAATTTATATAAGACTTGATGGTAAGTTAGTGCTTTGGCATAAACAGGAAAGCACTTTAGCCGAAGCAATAGTGGCTGTAGTAAAAGACAGATCGAAAGGTTTAGACAGATTTGAACGTGAACGTCCTCAAGATGGCTATATGCAACGCGAAATTGACGGGCAATTGATCCGTTTCAGAGTTTCAATTTTGCCGACTGTCGGTACAGAAATTAAAAGCAAATTTGAAAGTGTTGTAATTCGCGTTCTTGATGATAGAAAAGTAATTACAAATCTAGAACAACTCGGCTTGATGGGATATGCAAGGGAAGCATTTGAAAAATCAATTCGTAAACCGCAAGGAATGATAATTCTAACCGGACCGACCGGCTGCGGAAAAAGTACAACGCTTGTCGCAGCGCTTCATCAAGTTATAAATCCTTCAGTTAATGTTTTAACTGTAGAAGATCCGGTTGAATATGCAATTGCCGGTGCTCGCCAGTTAAAGATCGGGCATAAAATGAATTTTGAACAAGCAGTAAGGTCAATTCTTCGTCATGATCCTGATATAGTTTTAGTAGGTGAAATTCGTGATAAGGAAACTGCTGATATCGCAATAAAGCTTGCAAATACGGGACATTTAACATTCACAACGCTTCATACAAACGATGCGCCAAGCGCAATTTCAAGATTATATAAAATGGGTGTTGAACCATTTTTATTGGCTTATGCAATAAACATGATAGTTGCGCAAAGATTGATAAGAGTTTTATGCAATGATTGTAAAAGAAAAAGAACTGATCTAACAGATCATGTTTTTGAAAGTCTGGGATTAAATCCTGCTGATTGGTTGGGAGTTGAAATTTATGAACCGGCAGGTTGCGAAAAATGCAGTTACACGGGATTCAAAGGAAGAATGGCAATTCACGAAGCGCTTTATTTTACAAAAGAAATAAGTCACGAAATATTTAACGCAGGCGCTGAAATAGATGAAGATGCGATCAAACAGATTGCAAAAAGACAAGGTACTTTAACTTTGCGCGAATCGGGATTCGAAAAAGTTAAAAAAGGATTAACCTCATTTGAAGAAGTAATTTCTAGCACAATGGAAAATTAATTATGGAAACCAAAATTTTCGAAACCAAAGATATAATTTCAAATGAAGCCAAAGACATTTTAAAAAATTACTCAGGTAAAATTCCGCGCTACTTGAAAGGAGCTGAAAGAGTTTCGTATTTAATTGAACATTTCAGTGAAATTTCGAATGAAGAAAAATATATTTTAAATGAAGTTGTAAACGGAATGCTGCGCTTGATGGTTGACAGGAACGCTTCAGACATTGAGATCGGCGGTTACGGCAGCAATGGAAAAGTTTGGTTCAGAATTTACGGCGATAAAGAACCGGTTCCGGATATTCCGGATCTTTCCGATGATGAAACTGCCATTTTAATTTTAAGTTTGATGAGTGATAAGCAAACAAAAATTTTGGAAGAGTTTCGTAATCTTGATTTTTCATATACATTCAGTTATGCAGAAAATGTTTACAATAAATTTGAAAATGATCTTGCCGAATTACGATTCAGAGTTGACGCATATTTTGATGTTGATAAACTTGCGTTAAACATGCGTTCGATAGTGCCTGAATTGCGTCCGCTTGATGCATTGGGATTTCATCCTAATGTTTTAAAATTGATGTCATTTAATCATGTCAGACAAGGTCTAACTCTAATAACAGGTGTTACCGGTTCCGGTAAATCAACAACGCTTGATGCAATTGTTGATTGGCACAATCACAATGTTAAAGCCCACGTTGTTACAATCGCATCACCGCTTGAATATGTTCACCGTTCAAAAAAATGTATCATCAGACAAAGAGAAGTTGGAAAAGATGTCCGCACTTTTCAGGAAGGCGTAATTCAAGCATTGCGTCAGGATTTGGATGTAATGATAATCGGTGAAATGCGTGATCCTGAAACAATAATGGCAGCACTGGAAGTTACTGATACAGGACATAAAGTTTTTTCAACACTTCATACTTCATCTGCGGTAGAATCAATTGATAGAATTGTTGCTGAAATGGATGAACGCGAACAGGAGCGCGTCCGCAACAGGTTGGCAGATGTTTTAACAATGATCGTTTCACAAAAATTAATTCCTTCATTAGATGGCAAAATGATTCTGGCAAAAGAAGTTTTAGTTGTGACTCCAAACGTACGTGCAGCGATAAAAAATAACAATACCGGTGAAATTTATTTGATGATAAATCAGGGTGCGCCTTTGGGAATGGTAACTATGGAGCAAGATCTGAAACGGCTTTATTTGGAAAATAGGATTTCGCTTGAAATGGCACTTCAATTTGCAAATAATAAGACAGTATTTAAACAAATACTCGGAGTTTTATAAATGGAAAAAACAGCAGTTATATATTTTGAAGGAAATGATAGCAAAGTTACTTTGTTTTCAAAAGACAAAGATAAAAACTTGCATCTCATTAAAGCTGAATCAATAAGTGCATCAATGGCATTTTCTGAAAAGCAGCAGCCAGCAACGGCTTATGTTGATGAGAACAGCCAAATCGAAATGCTGAATTTTGAAACTGTAAGTGATAGTTCAGCTTTTAACAATTCCTATATCCAGTCATTAAATAAATTTTTTGACGGAGAAGAATTAAAGAAAATCAAATTCATTCCGGTATTGGCAGAGCCGGCGGTGCACTTTCAAAAAGTGGATGATGAAAAAGATCTTTCAAATTATAATATCGGTTCAAATGGAAAAGGGAAAAAAGACAACTTCGGTATTGTTGATATTGTTGGAAAATCAAAATTACTGATTTACCCTTCGGGAAAATCAAATTATCTGCAAGCATTGGATTCACTTGCGAAATTGAATCAGGAAAGATTCATAAAAATTGATTCAGTTAAAAATGCTGAAATTCTTCTTGTGAATTTTGTTACCAAAAAAGAAAAATTACTTGCTAACGAAAACTCCCTGATTTTATACATCGGAAAAGATTATTCTAAAATTATCTTTTTAAAAGGCGAAAAAATTCTTCACATCGGAAGCACCGTAAACGCAGGCAAAAACAGCTCAAATCCTTATTATGTAATAATGTCAAAAATTCTTCTTGAAATGGAAAACGCTTCGATCGCCAATATTAATAAGGTCTTCATTTTCGGTGAAGATAAATCCGATGCTTTGCAAAGCGCATTGAAACATTCATATCCCGAAGCGGAAATAAAAAATATAAGCTTTGATAATTTTAAGATCCCCGGGAAAAATCCTTTTAATTATGATATATCTGCATACAGCGTAAACATTGCTGCGATTGAAGAACATTATAATCAACCGAAGGAAAGATCAATAAATCTTCTTCCGAAATATATTGTTGAAGAGCAAAAACCATTCGGCTGGGAAAGTTATGTATTATTGATAATACTTTTCGCATCGGTCTTTGGAATGACATATTTGATATTGAACAGAAATGCAAATATCAAAAAAATGGATTCAAGAATTAACGAACTCCTTCAAGTTGAAGCTGAAAATAAAGAGATCTCTGCACAGATTCAAAATTATCAAAATAAAATTAATAACTTTGAACAAAGCAGCAGAATCATTCAAACCTATTCACAAAATACCGGAATGCTAAGTTCGGCACTTAAAAAAATTGCGGTGTATGCAGATCAAAGAAGAAATATTTGGTTTACCGGATTAACCACAGATGCATCACTAAAACTTAATCTTACCGGATATGCAATGGGCAGGGACGTATTAACTAAATTATCTTATTCATATAATGATGCTCTTCTTAGCGGAATTATATTTGAACCGCTTAGAGATTATAAGGCATACAAGTTTAACATAGTAACAACTTTGAACGACAGCAAAGGAGAAATGAAATGAGTCGCAAAGCAAAAAACGCAATAATCATAAGCATAATTTTGATTTTAGTTTCAGCTGCGGGATTTTCGTATATGCTGTTTGTTCAAGGCAAAGAAATTTCCGCAAAAGAAAAAAGAGTAAAGGAACTTGAAAAAAGTTATTCAAGCAAAGATGCTTTACTTGCGCAACTTGTAGCAGTTGAAAAAGAAGTAGCTTATACTGATTCATTGCTTGGAATGAATACTTTCAATATTCCGGGAAATTTGCCTGAAGAAAGTTTTTTTGATTTTGTTAATAAATATTCTACCGAAGAATTTAATTACACCGGAACAAGCGTTGAGTTCAAAGAAAAGAAAACCGAGAACGGAATCAATTATTATGTTTACAGAGTTTTTGGAGTTGGGAAGTTTTCTGATGTTTATAATTTAATATATGCAATTGAAAAAAGTAAAGAATTAAAAAAAATTGAATCAGCGGATGTTAAAGCAAACACAGTAGTTGATCCGAAAGGATTTCCGAAATATTTAGTTTCATTCAATTTACTTGTAAATGTGTATTTTGCTAACACCGATCAATTTATCTCAGCAAAAAATAAAGAAAATAATTTAACTCCTGAACTTGTTTACAATGCATATTTTCCACTTATCAGAAATGAAATTCTTCCGAATTTTGAAGAACTTCCCGATGTTCAAAATGCAGAACTTCTTTCACTTGTTCCGCAAGGTGCATTCATAAAAGATACCGATGGAAATACTTTTTTAATGAAACGTGGAGACAGAGTTTATTTAGGTTATTTAACAGATATAGATTATACAAACAGAAAAGTTACATTCACGTTAAATAAAGGCGGACTGATCGAAGAATTGGTTCTGGAGATGGATAAAAAAAATAAGGAAAAATAAAATGAAAGTACTGTTAATTAGCGTTCTGTTTATTTTCCCGATTTTAACTTCGCTCTCACAAGTTGAATTGGAAAAAAGAGTATCAGGATATTACAATCCATCGGAATTAGTTACTATTTCAAAAGAAGTAAGTTTTGATGAAGCGCTCGAAATGTTAAATGCAGTAAGTCAATTCATAACAGGAAAAAGTATTGTAAGTACTGTTTCAATAAAATCTCCAATAGGATTGGAAATAAACAGAATGCCTTACAAAACCGCATTGAACATCATTGTAAATTTAATGGGATTGATGTACGAAGAAGAAGAGAACAGAATTGTTGTGCAAAGAAAAATAACCGAAGAAGAGAAAAAATTAAGTGACGATATTTTTGCCGATACTGATGCAAGGGAAATCAGTATCTCTGCTGTATTTTTTGAAGCTGATATGGAAAAATCCCGTGAAGTAGGTATTGACTGGAAAGCAGTTTTTTCAAAAAATGATATTTCCATTGGAACAGATTTAAGAACAAAAAGTATTCCTGCGCAAACTCAAGGACAGCAGCAGGCAATTCCACCGGGATTTGAAACTTCAACGGCATCAAGATTTGATATTGGTGATTTCAAAGGAAATGTGACAGCAATGTTCAGATTTTTTGAAACTCAAAATCTTGGCGAAATAATTGCAAGCCCTTCGATCACAGTTCGTGATAAACAAAAAGGCAGAATTCAGGTCGGATCAGATTTTTCAATTAAGCAAAGAGATTTTTCGGGAAACATTATTGACCGTTTTTATTCAGCAGGATCAATAATAGAAGTGGTTCCATACGTTTATCAAAAAAATGAATTGCTTTATGTATTACTTAAAATAAGTGTTGAAAGAAGCTCATTTTTCCCGACTGAACTTACAACAGAAGTAAAAAAGACGGCCGCCGCTTCTGATGTGCTTTTACTGGACAGCGAACAGACAGTGATCGGTGGACTTTACGTTAATGAAGAAAATGTTGTCCGTACGGGAATTCCTTTTTTGAAAGATCTTCCATGGTGGGTTTTCGGAATAAGATATTTAGCCGGAAGTGATCAAAAAGTCATTAGGAAAAAAGAAGTTATCATTTTAATAAAAGCCGATGTTTTACCGACTTTAGAAGAAAGATTTACGCAAAAGGATCTGCAAAATGAAAGTTTGATACGGGAAAAATTACGTGAAGACGAAAGAGATATGAACAAGCACAAACAGAATTATATTCAAAAACAACAATAGAAAATCTTTCGGGGTAAAAAATGAATACCGGCAATATACCAAATTACGGAAATATTTCAGGGATAGTAATATTTGAATTGAACGGCACGGAATTCTGCACAGATCTTGATGATATTATAAGCATCATAAAAATTGATGATTCAGTTAAGTTTCTTAAAACTAAAAACAAACTTTACCTAGATCTGAATTTCGCTTTAATCCCGGTTATAAATTTCAGAAAATTTATTAAACCGAATAAAAGGAAAAAAAACGAAGATAACAGACTGATTGTTGTAGAATCAGCGGGTAAACAATTCGCATTTATCGCTGATAAAATAAATGAAATTTACATTATCAAAAACGAAAACCTTATCAACTCGATGGAAAAGACCGATTCTGATATTTTTGAAAATATTTACATTAAAGGGAAAATAAATCATGATGGAAAAGATATTTTCATTCCTGATTATTTGAAAATTTTTAATGATATAAATTTCAATTCAGCAAAAACAGTCCAAGCCGCACAAACCTGAAAAAATTTCGAGAGATTTTATTTGAAAACAGGAATATCGATTTTCCTGTTTTCAAATAAATCAATTTCACACTATCATAATTTTATAATATTTTTTTACATTTATTTCACTAAAAATTTTTTATTAAAATTAAATAAAATTTTCCGGCATAAATAAATGGTGAGGATAAATTAATTTTCATTTGTTATTTTTGTGCTACTTTAGAAAAAATAAAAATGAAAAAATTAGAACTTCTTGCACCTGCAAAAAAATTGGAATCGGGAATTGCCGCAATTAATTCCGGAGCCGACGCGGTTTATATCGGTGCGCCTAAATTCGGTGCTCGCGCAGCTGCCGGAAATTCACTTGATGAAATTGAAAAACTTGTACAATATGCCCATAAATATTGGGTGAAAGTTTATATTACCGTAAATACTTTACTTTACGATGATGAACTTTTGGAAGCCGAAAAATTAATCTGGCAGATTTATGAAATTGGAGTTGATGCGGTTATAATTCAGGATCTCGGAATTTTTGAAATGAATTTGCCGCCTATTCAATTATTTGCTTCAACTCAAACTCATAATTATGATATTGAAAGAATAAAATTTTTAGAATCGCTCGGATTTTCAAGAATAATTTTGGCGCGCGAACTTTCGCTAGATCAAATAAAAGGAATTTCTGAAAATACAAATGTTGATTTGGAATTTTTCGTTCACGGCGCGCTTTGCGTTTCTTACAGTGGACAGTGCTATTTCAGCGAAGCCTTGTTTGATCGCAGTGCAAACAGGGGCGAGTGCGCGCAAATTTGCAGACAAAAATTTTCACTCGAAGATTCAAACGGAAAAATTATTGCAAAAGATAAATATCTGCTTTCACTCAAAGATCTGAATCTTTCAAAAAATATTGCGGACTTAATTAACTCCGGAATTTCATCTTTCAAAATTGAAGGAAGATTAAAAGATATTGATTACATAAAAAATGTAGTGGCATTTTACAGAAAAAAATTGGATTCGATAATTCAGAATTCAGATAAATATGAAAAAGCTTCAAGCGGAAAAGTTATATTTGATTTTGAACCTGATCTTGAAAAAACTTTTAATCGCAGCTACACAGATTATTTTTTAAACGGGGAAAATAAAAATCTTTCTTCTTTTTACTCGCCGAAATCTTTGGGAAAATATTTAGGCGAAATTATTTCAGTCAAAAAAGATCATTTTGAAATTTCAACAAAAGAAAAATTTATCAGCGGTGATGGCATTTGTTTTCAAAATGAAGATCAGGATCTAACCGGAATGTATCTGAATAAAATTGAAGGAAGAAAAATTTATTCCGGCAAAATTGATGAACTAAAATTGAAAACCGGTACAAAAGTTTTCAGAAATTATGACTATGAATTTTCAAAAGTTTTGGATCAAAGCAAATCCGTAAGAAAAATTGAAGCGAAAATATTTGTTGAAAATATTTCCGGCGGATATAAATTTGTAGCGGTTGATGAAGATAAGAATCAATTTGAAATTTTAATAAAAGAAAATCTTGAAATTGCTAAAAATCCTGAAAAATATCTGGAAGTTTTCAAAAATCAACTTCAAAAAAGCGGAAGTTCAATTTTTGAAATTTATGAAGTTGAATTTAAATTGAACCAAATATATTTTCTCGCTGTTAGCAAAATCAATGAAATCAGAAGAAATCTTTTAGATGAACTTGAAAATCTCAGAATAAAAAATTATCCTGAGATCGTAAGAAAAATTGAAGAAAGTTCTGTTCAATATTTTGAGAAAGATTTAACATACAAAGCAAATGTTTTAAATAAAAAATCAAAAAAATTTTATTTAAAGCGCGGTGTGGAAAAAATTGAGCCCGGTTTTGAATTATTGAACTCGCATAAAGATAAAGTTGTTATGACCTGCAAATATTGCATAAAAGATGAATTGGAAATTTGTCCTTTGAAAAATAAGTCACAAAATTTGGGCGTAAAGAATCCGCTGTTTCTGTTCGATAATAAACGCAAATACAAATTGATTTTCGATTGCAAACGCTGCGAAATGTCAATTGTTTTCTAATCAGTTCGATTAAAAATTATAAATCAAAAATTATATAAACATTCCGGAAAAATCCGGAATTTAACTCAATTCTTACATAAAAATTATGCATAAAAATTTAATATATATTTTTGTTCTTTTAGGTTTTGTTTTTACATCTTGCGAAAGAGGAAGTTTTGACGGAATTGGTAGCGCGGCAATGGTTCCGGCTCTTAATTTCGTAAAAATGAAATCTCCCGCAACTGAAAGGATTGATACTTTTTTCACTAACAGATTTAATGACGGCAAATTAAACGGCGTTGTTCTTTTTGCCGAGAACGGAAAAATTGTTTACGAAAATGCTTTCGGTTATTCAGATTTTCAAACGAAAGATTCACTTAGTACAAATTCAATTTTTCAGTTAGCTTCAGTTTCAAAACAATTTACTGCCGCCGCAATTTTAATATTGAAGGAAAGGCAAGAACTTTCTCTTAATGACAAAATTGAAAAATTCATCCCGAATTTTCCGTATAAAAATATTACGATAAAACAATTGCTATCACACAGCAGCGGATTACCGAATTATATGCATTTTTCGGAAGGTTACTGGAAAAATAAATCTAAATTTTTAACTAATGATGATTTAATAAATCTTTTGAGAAAGCACAAACCTGCAGTTTATTTTTCGCCGGGTAAAAAGTTTTTGTACAGCAATACAGGTTATGCAATTTTATCATCTATAATTGAAAAAGTTTCAGGAAAAAAATATAAAGATTTTCTTAAAGATGAAATTTTTACTCCGCTTGCAATGAATAGTTCTTATGTGCTCGATTATCAAAATCCGCAGCAATCCGCTTTAATTGCAATCGGACACAAACCGAATAAAATAAAAGAAACGCTTCATTTTCAGGATGGAGTTACAGGCGATAAAGGAATTTTTTCTACCGTGGAAGATCTTTTGATCTGGGATAAGGCACTTTATGATGAAACATTGATTTCAAAAGAAACATTACAGGAAGCATTTACTCCGGCTTTCCCGAAATTAAAAGATGACAGAAATTACGGCTACGGCTGGCGCATTTTTTATGATGATGAAGATGACAGAAAAATTGTTTATCACGGCGGATGGTGGAAAGGTTACAAAACTTATTTTGTTCGTGATATTGAAAAAAGGCGCACCGCAATAGTTTTGTTAAATACTGCAATGTATGTTCCGTTCAAAGTAAAAGAATTGGTAGATCTTTTTGAAACTGAAAATAAAATTGCGATCTAATTAATCATTTTGATTTTTTTAAGTTGATTGAAAATTTAATCCGGAAAAATGCTGATAATAAATTTCAAAATTCCCAAAAAAAATGGAAATAAAATTGAAAAGAGAAAAGTGATCTTACAGAAATAAAAAAGCCGTTTCAAAAATTGAAACGGCTTTTTTATTTTAAATAATTTTTAAGCCAGTAGATGATTTGAATTATAATTCACATAAACTAAAACAATCGTATTTTCAGCGAAATCTGCATGAAAAACTCCGTCTTTCCCGGAAATTGAAAATGATTCATCTTTAATGAACAAACTTCTTCCGGTTTCTGAACGTAAAGTTAAAAGTCCTTCGATCAAAATAAAATTCATATTGCAATGATTTGGAATGAAAGAAAAATATTCACTCAAATTAAAAGATTTGATCTCTTCCAAAGCGTAAAGTCTGAAAATATAAAACGGCTGATTAAAAGATGAAAAAACAGATTGCAAAAGCACATTTCCGCTACCGGTCAAATCATTCTTCGAAATTGCAAGCGCGTGTGAAATTTTATCTAGTAAAAATTTATCTGAAACTTTACCGCTCAATAATCTGTAAATATCAGCTTCATCAAGATCAAAATTTGAAGTTAGATATTCCAGCGGAACATTCATCACATTCAAGATCTTTTCGAATTTATTTGCATCCATAAAACTATTTTCCGAAATACTTTATATTTTGATTATCGTTAATTTTTTCTGCAATTTTAGTGAATTCGAAAACAAAATTTTCAAATTGAAAGGATGAAAAATGCAAATTTCCCCGGTTGAATTACGCCATAAATTACATCAAACTCCGGAATTAATGTTCAATGAATTTGAAACAACAAAAATTTTGATTGAAAACATTGAAAAATTTGATTCAATAAAAATTCACAGACCACTGGAAACAGGAATTTTAGTTGAATATAAAGTTAACGATAGCGAATTTTTACTTTTCAGAGCCGATATTGATGCGCTTCCGATAAAAGAAGAAAATGAAATTCCTTTTAAATCGACAAACGAAAATATGCACGCTTGCGGACACGATGTGCATTCGGCAATACTTTACGGATTTTTGAAATTTGTTGTTGAAAATAAAATTGATCAGAATATTTTATTTTTATTTCAGCCGGGTGAAGAAGGTGGCGGCGGAGCGGAAAAAGTAATTGAAAGCGGAATTTTCAATCGATTCAAAATAAAAAATGCCTTTGCTTTGCATGTTACCGATGAATATGAATCCGGAACAATCGCCTCAACTCCGGGAGTTTTGTTTGCATCTGCATTTGAAATAGATGTTGAAATTATCGGTAAAAGCGCGCATGTGGCATTTCCAGAAAACGGAATTCATGCTTTTGACGGATTAAGATTATTTTTAGATGAAATTCAAAATGTAATTAAAAACAGCGAAGAAAAAATAATTTTCGGATACGGAAAAGTTTACAGTGGAACGGCGCGAAATATAATTCCCGCACATGCAAAAGCTGAATGCACAATTAGATCTTTAAACAGCGATCTTTCGCTTGAATTTTACAAAAAAATTGTTCAGGTTTTGGATTCTATAAAATCAAAAATGAAAATTGAATATAAAATTACTAAAGGTTCGCTTTATAAAGAAGTAAAAGTTGATCAGAATCTTTTTCATTTAATCCAAAAAAATTTATCGAAAGATTTTAATTTTATTGATTGCGGTTTAAAAATGACGGGTGAAGATTTCGGATTTTTCACTAAAATGTATCCTTCTTTTATGTTTTGGCTTGGCACTTCGAAAGGGGAAAAACACGGACTTCACACGCCAAAATTTTTACCGGATGATAACATAATAGAAACAGGAATTGATATTTTCAAAAGAATTTTAACAATTTAGAAATTTGAATTTATAGTTATTTTTGCATTTTTGCTGGCGGGGAATCTTGATAAGATAAAATAATAATCATACAGGCACAAAAGCTACGGAGAAAGTAAATTAAGTTTTTGTCATTCCAGCAAAGCCCGCCTTGGCCGAAGCCAATTTGGACAGATCCGGAATCTTTTTTCTTATATTTAAAAAGGATTTCCGAAAAGTTTTACTTTCGAGAGTAACGGAAGTTATTATTTTTTATCTTTTCAATCTTTCCATCCTTGAATCTTTATATTTCTAGTTTTTTATTTTTCTCATCTTTAAATTATGCCAAAATTTTTTCAAATAAAAGACTTGACATCTTATTAAATAATTTGTATTTTTTAATCGGACAAAAAATTCTGAATATAACTTTAAAAGGAAAACATAATGAACGCAGATGTAATAATTAAAGATTTGGTTGCAGAGAATTTCAGATCAGCAGAAGTTTTTGAAAAATACGGAATTGATTTTTGCTGTAAAGGTAACAGACCGCTAAATCAGGCTTGCGCGGAAAAAAATATTAATGTAGATCAAATTTTGAGCGAATTAAAAGAAGCAGCAAAATTGCCCGGCGGCGATAGCAACAGATATGATGAATGGGAATTGGATTATTTGATAATGCATATTGTTAATAATCATCATAAATATGTTTTAAGATCAATTCCTGTTATTACGGAACATTTACAAAGAGTTGTGAACGCACATTCCGCAAATCATCCTTTCGTGCAGGAAGTCGCTTATCTATTTGATAAAGTAAAAGCTGAACTTTTCAGTCACATGCAAAAAGAAGAAAATATTTTATTCCCTGCAATTAACAAAATGATTCAGGCAAAAAGAAGCGGGGAAGATTTAAGTTCATTCGGAAATTTTTCAGTGAAAAATCCTATTGAGGTAATGGAAAGAGAGCATGACAGTGCAGGAGATGCTCTTGAAAAAATCAGAACTTTAACAAGCAATTTCACTTTACCGCAAGGCGCATGCACAACTTTTGCCGTAACTTATAAAGAATTAGATGAATTTGAAAAAGACCTTCACAAACATGTTTTTCTTGAAAATTCGATCTTGTTCCCAAAAGCAATTCAAATGGAAAATGATTTAAGAAAAAATTAAAATATTTGGCTCCGGAATTTAACCGGAGCCGGTTTTTCAGAAAGCGAATTAATACAAATGATAACAGAAGAAGTTAAAATCTCGGATCTGGCAAAACAAAATCCGCTTTTTATTGATCTTATAAAATCCATAAGTCCGAAATTAAGCTCCATTCAAAAAGAATTTATTATAAATAATATCGGTAAACGCACGACTTTAAAAGATGCCGCCAACATTGAAAATATTGCTGTTTCGGATCTTCTGAATTATATAAAAATTTCCGTAGGGGAAACAGGAAATCTTTCTCATGAAGAAGATCTTGAACTTCCAAATAAAAATCCAAATATCAAAAAACCAGAATTTCTATTAAATATTAATGAAGAAAATATTATAGAAATTGATGTAAGAGAAGATATTTTAAACGGAATTGACCCGATCGTAAAAATCAAAGATGCTCTTGCAAAATTAAATGAATTCAACGCAATTAAAATGGTAAATTTTTTTGAGCCGTTTCCTTTATATAATGCGCTATCAAAAAAAGGAATAAAGCATTTTTCGGAATCATTAGATGATATGTGGAAAATTTATTTCTACAAAGTTTAAGGGGGGAGAAAATTGTGACTTTATAATACCAGATATCTTGTTTAGATAAGATAAGATTCATTATTCAATTCATCAAAATTGTTTTCATCAAATATTGGAGTCAAAATGAACTATAAAAAACTGTGGATCGGATTAGCGCTCGTAATGATATTTTCTTTTGGTGTATTGGGATATTACGGATTTGAGATTTACAGGGAGGCCCCGCCGATTCCCGAGAAAGTTGTGGGTGAAAACGGCGAAGTCATTTTTACTGGACAGGATATTAAAGACGGACAAAATGTCTGGCAATCAATAGGCGGACAGGAACTCGGCACACTTTGGGGACATGGAGCTTATATCGCTCCGGATTGGACGGCAGATTGGCTTCACCGCGAGGCTCTTTTCATTCTGAATAAAAGAGCAAATGAAAAATACGACATTGAGTATGAAAATTTGCCTCCTGAGGATAAAGCCTCATTAGAAAAATCACTTCAAATAGAACTTCATAAAAACACATTTAATTTCGATACAAAAACTTTAACTTTAACTCCCGATAGAATTGCGGCATATAATTATTTAAGTGATTATTATGCAAAATTATTCGGCGATGATCCTTCAATGGAGGAACTTCGCGAAGCATATGCAATTCCGGAAAACACAATTAAATCTGATGATAGACAGGAAAAGATAAATGCATTTTTCTTTTGGGCTTCATGGTCATGTGTTACAAATCGTCCTGGAAAAGATATTACATACACAAATAACTGGCCGGCAGATGATCTGATTGGAAACAGACCGAATGGTGAGATCATTGTTTGGTCAGTAATCAGTTTTGTTTTATTGCTTGCCGGAATAGGAGCCTTGGCTTGGTACTACGCAGTTTTGCGGAAAAAGGAAGATCATAGTTATGAAGTCCCGGGCTGGGATCCATTATTGGCAATTTCACCAACTCCATCAATGAAAGCGACTTTAAAATATTTCTGGGTTGTTGCTGCATTAATTGTAGTTCAGGTTTTGCTTGGTGCAGTAACGGCGCATTACGGTGTTGAAGGCTCGGGATTTTACGGAATTCCATTAGATGAATGGTTTCCATATTCCGTAACAAGAACCTGGCACACACAGCTTGGAATCTTTTGGATAGCAACGGCATGGCTTGCAACAGGATTATTTATTGCCCCGGCGGTTTCCGGCTATGAACCAAAATTTCAAAAGGCAGGCGTAAATTTTCTTTTCGTTGCACTGCTTATAATTGTTGTTGGTTCAATGTTCGGTCAATGGCTTGGCGTTCAGCAAAAATTAGGATTTGTTTCAAATTTTTGGTTTGGTCATCAAGGTTATGAATATGTTGATCTCGGAAGATTCTGGCAGATATTCTTATTAATAGGGCTATTTCTTTGGTTATTTTTAATGGGAAGATCAATGTGGCCAGCTTTCAAAAAGAAAGGTGAAAACCGACATCTTCTCGGTTTGTTTTTGATCTCATCGGTAGCAATCGCATTATTTTACGGTGCCGGATTGATGTGGGGAAGACAAACAAATTACGCAATTGCTGAATATTGGAGATGGTGGGTTGTCCATCTTTGGGTTGAAGGTTTCTTTGAAGTTTTTGCAACAGTTGTAATTGCATTTTTATTTACAAGAATGGGATTGTTGCAAGTAGCAACAGCGACTTATGCAGTATTATTTTCAACAATAATATTTTTATCCGGCGGAATCATCGGAACTTTTCATCACTTGTATTTTACGGGAACTCCGACGGCAGTAATGGCTCTCGGTGCAACTTTTAGTGCATTAGAAGTGGTTCCGCTTGTATTAATCGGATTTGAAGCTTATGAAAATCTTACTTTAAGCCGGGCAAAAAGTTGGGTTTCTGCTTATAAATGGCCGATCTACTTTTTCGTTGCTGTTGCATTCTGGAATTTGGTCGGCGCCGGGTTATTTGGATTTTTGATCAACCCTCCGATCGCACTTTATTATATGCAAGGATTGGAAACCACTCCCGTACACGCGCACACAGCATTATTCGGAGTTTATGGAATGCTTGGAATCGGTCTAATGCTTTTCTGCTTAAAAGGATTAACTAACAGGTATGTTTGGAAAACGAAAGCTGTTTCATTTGCATTCTGGTCAATAAATATCGGATTATCTTTAATGGTATTGATCAGTATTCTTCCTGTCGGAATACTTCAAACTTGGGCAAGCGTTGAACATGGAATGTGGTATGCAAGATCAGCAGAATTTAATCAAACTCCGCTTATTGATACTTTAAGATGGCTCAGAGTAATTGGCGATACAATATTTGCTGCCGGAATTTTAGCATTAGGTTATTTTGTTTTAGGATTGAAAACCGGATGGTCAATTGAAAAAGAAGTTGATGAAGTTACCGAAGAAATTGACGGTGCAGCAACCGAAACAAAATAAATTCAAATATATTTAAATAGAATAAAAAAAAGCGGAGAACTAAAAATCAACTTCTCCGCTTTTTCATCATTCATTCACAAATTTATCATTAATTATTAAACAATTACTGCATATTTTCGTATTCTCTTCCGCCGCCGTCATCTCTTCTTTCGCGTGTGCGTTTGAAATTATTTATTGTGTAAGTTAATGAAAGAGTTACAATCTGATTGTTCGGATTTTGTTCATTTATAATTCTGAAATTTTCACCATTAATTCTACTTTTGAATTTCATTGAATTAAGCGCATCGGAAATTCTTAAACTCACATTCAATTTTTTATTTAAGAAATCTTTTCTGATCGCGGCATCAGTATAGAAAAATTCATCGGTTCTGCCTTGCGCTTCAATTGTAGGTGATGAATAATTTCCGTTAAATTGAAAACTGATCCCCCACCACAAATTCATTGAGGAACTTAATCTAACTGTATAAGAATTTAACGGTGAAGTTTCATCAGCGCCTGAATATTCGCCTTTAATTTCGCTGTTAAAGTAACTGTAATTTGCGTTCAAGTTCCACCATTTGAAAATTTGATGACCGGCATTTACTTCCAACCCGTATGAAATTCTTTTCCCTAAATTTTGAAATGTTGCGTAAGTTACGCCGTCATCTTTCAACTCTGCAAGAAAAGTGAAATTATCTTTTGTTTCCCTGTAAAATAAAGTTGTAATCAAGGAAGATTGTTTGTGGAAAAAGCTATTTGCAAATTCATAAGAATCAATATATTCTGGCTTCAAATTCGGATTTCCTTTTTGTGCGAAAGTAGGATCAATAAATCTTACAAAAGGATTTATAAAAAATATCATCGGGCGATTTATTCTTCTACTGTAACTGATCTTCATTTCATCGCCTTTGAAAATTTCACGACTCAAATTCAAAGTAGGGAAGAAGTCCAAATAATTTTCTTTATGAATTTCGTTCAATGTTTTTTGATTTGCATTGGTAATTGTATTTTCGCTTCTTAATCCAAGTTGATATTTGAATTTTTCAACTTTGCCTGTGTACATTGCATATGCTGCGTGAATCTGCTCTTTATAATTAAATTCATTGCTTAGATTAAGGTCATTAACCCAATTTCCTTCAATAAGATTATCAACAGAATAATCCAGATTTCTGTCACGCAAAGTTCCTTTGTAACCTGCTTCAAATTTATTTGTTTCACTGAATGGAAGTACATAATCAGAAGTAAAAGATGCGTATAAATTTTGGTTATCCGTTAAAGTATTTTGCTCATTAAAAGGATCACCCGCAGGATTCATATCTGAATCCAAATTTCCCGTTATTCGTGATAAAGCATCTTCATGTCCGGAGCTTGACACAAAAAAATCAGCAGTCAGCTCGTTGCCCGGTTTTTCAAATAATCTTTTATAATTTAATGTATAATCCAAGGAATGTCCGTTTACTTCGCCATCATTTGAAGTTCTTGTTATTTGTTTAATTGACCTATCGGCATTCATATCATTTAAAATTATTCTTCCTTTAAAGTTTCTTTTGCCGCCGTTATATAAAATTGAAGATGACAAAGAATTTTTATCATCAAAAGAATAATCAAATCCGCCTTTGAAATTATGCCAAGCGCCGTTAAATCTCATTGCCATTGTTTGATCATAAAAAGTATTTCCGCTTTGCAAATAATTTTCACGCTGCGCGCTTCCGTTACCTTCTCGTCTTATAAATCTGTTATCGTAATTTGAAAACAGATTCAATTTATCGGATTTATAATTTAAACTTAATGAACCGTTATAATTATCTTTTGTCCCGACGTTTGCGGAAATTAAACCATTAATATTTTTTTCCTTATTTTTTTTCAACACGATATTTATTATTCCCGCTGTTCCTTCGGCATCATATTTTGCAGAGGGATTTGTAACAAGTTCAATTTTATCTAACGAACCTGCGGGCAATTGTTCAAGCATTTGCGAGTTTGCCATGCTGGAAGGTTTTCCGTCAATCAAAATATTTATGTTTGAATTTCCTCTTAAAGAAATATTACCGTCGGCATCAACATTTACTGAAGGAGTATTTCGCAAAACATCAAGCGCTGAGCCACCGGCAGAAGGAAGAGTTTTATCAACATTTACAACTGTTTTATCAATGTTGAATTCAATCAAACTTCGCTGAGCGGTTACTTCAACACCTTCAAGATCAAGCGCTTTTTGCGAAAGTTTGATCGTGCCTAAATCTTTTAACGAATTCTTTTCGTCAAGAATTATTTTATCAACAATCTTATTTTCGTAACCCATAAAAGAAACTTTTACTTTTAATTTTCCGAAAGGAACTTTGTCAAGTAAGAATCTTCCTTTATCGTTGGATGTAATTCCTGTTGAATATGTTGAATCACTTCCTCTAAAAACTACAATTGTTGCATATTCGATTGGTTTATTTGATGCGGAATCTATAATCGTTCCGGAAATTCTTCCGAAATCCTTATTTGATAAAGTCCCTTGTGCAAAAAGATTTGCCGAAACCATAAGTAAAAATAATAATACTTTCTTCATAACTTTTCCTGATAAAATTTTCTTTTATAAATAGACGAGACAAAAATAAAAAAGTTTTAAACTTCTTCTAAAAATATTTCGAATAAAGAAAAATTTTTTTAACTTGATAAAAACATCTTTTTATGCTTTATTAATAGTTAAAATTTATAAAATTGTTTTAGCCCATAAAATATTGTTAATCACAAGAAAAAAGAGAAAAATGGATACAACCGAAATAAATAACCGTTATACCAAACTTGCCGAGGAAAGTTGCTGTCTTTCTTGCGGCGGTGCAATTAATTATTCAAAAGTTTCAGAAGGCGAAGTTTGCGTTGATCTCGGCTGCGGCAGAGGAAATGATGTTATCAGAATGGCACAAACCGTTGGTACAAAAGGATTCGTTTACGGCATTGATGTTTCTGACGGAATGCTGGAAAAAGCAAAAAAGAATTCAGAAAAATTCGGAATTTCAAATGTAAATTTTGTTAAATCTGAATTGGAAGAACTAAATTTGCCGAGCGGAATTGCGGATCTGGTAATTTCAAATTGCACTATAAATCACGCTGAAAATAAAGCCAAAGTTTTTGCCGAAATTTTCAGAGTTTTGAAAAAAGGCGGAAGATTTGTAATAAGCGATATTTATTCATTGGAAGATGTTCCTGAAGAATACAGAACCGATCCGGTAGCAGTTTCGGAATGCTGGGCAGGTTCAATTACAAAAGAAAAATATCTTGATACAATTTCGCTAGCGGGATTTAATTCAGTCGAAATAATCGAAGAAAGCGTTCCGTACGAAAAAGGAAAAATAGTAATTTCAAGTTTTACTGTGGCGGGGAAAAAACCTGCCGGATGTTGTTGTAAATAAATCAGGAGAATAAGATGAAAACTCTTATCAAAAACGGAAAAAAAACCGATAAGAAAGTTGCGCAATGCTGTGCAAAAGTTTCTGCCGTTGTTGCAGGATGCCACGACTAAACGCTGCTTTTTATCAGTTTGATCTTACAAAAGCCGTAACCGCGAAAATTTTTCCGTTACGGCTTTTTTTGTTTGAAATAAATTATTGAATTAAAAGATTTTTTTTGAAACCAATTAAAATTACCTGCATCAAATCATTATCAAGAGAAAATAAAAATGTATTTTTCAAAACATAACATATTATCAAAGCTAAGAAATTCGGAAGAATATTTTCTTGTGAATATTTTATCGGGAAATGCTGATATAATTTCAAAAGAAAAATTTGAAGAGATTCAAAACGGAAAATTCACTGATATTCAGGAATATTTTGAAAAAGGTTATTTGACAGAAGAACAGGATGAAAAAAGAAATTATATAGAAAAATATTTAGAATTTACTGAAAATCGCGAAAATGATGAAGTTCAGATTTTCTTTGTGCCTTGGTATTTGTGTAATTTCAGTTGCAGTTATTGTTATCAGGTAGGTTATGAAAATGAAGTAAAAATTCCCGGTAAAAATATTGTTGATGCGTTTTTTGAATATGTTAAAAATGAATTTGCGGGAAGAAGAAAATATATAACTTTATTCGGCGGCGAACCTTTACTTCCGGGAAAACAAAATAAAGAATTTATCAAATATTTTCTTCAAAAATGCGATGAAAATAATCTTGAAATTGCGATCGTTACAAACGGTTTTAATTTGGAAGAATATATTGAAATTCTAAAAAAAGTGAAGATCAGAGAAATCCAGGTTACTCTTGACGGCACAGCCGAACTTCATGATAAAAGAAGATATTTAAAAGATAATTCGGCGACATTTGAAAAAATTGTAAAAGGGATTGATGCAGCGCTTGAAAATAATTTGACAATAAATTTGAGAGTTGTAATTGATAAAGAAAATATTGAAGGACTTTATCAACTTTCAAAATATGCTATTGAAAAAGGCTGGACAGAAAATCCTTTATTTAAAACGCAGCTCGGAAGAAATTACGAGCTTCATTATTGTCAAAAAGATAATGATAAACTTTTTACGCGTTTGGATTTTTACGAATCAATTTTTGAAGAAATTCAAAAGCATCCGGAAATTCTGGAATTTCACAAACCGGCATTTTCAATATCAAAATTTTTATTTGAAAACGGCGAACTTCCAAAACCATTATTTGATGCTTGCACCGGTTGTAAAACTGAATGGGCCTTCGATTATACCGGAAATATTTATTCCTGCACTGCAACTGTCGGGAAAATCGATAGAACACTCGGTACTTTTTTCCCGGAAGTTCACAAAAATTTTGAAGCGATTGAAGAATGGGAAGAGCGTGATGTAACAATGATAAATGAATGTAAAGAATGTAATCTGCAACTTGCATGTGGTGGCGGCTGTGCAGAAGTAGCTTACAATAAAAACGGAAAACTGCACTCACCGGATTGCAGACCAATCACTGAATTAATGGAAATGGGAATTTCACATTTTTTCAAAGAATAAAAATTTTAAAAATTGATATAAAATTATAAAGAATTAAAAGATAAATCAGGAGTTGATAAAACATGGCAGAGTTCATTAAAGAAATTAATGCACCGGAATTTGAAAATGAAGTTCTAAATAGCGGAAAAGTTGTTGTTGATTTTTATTCAACTGAATGCCCGCCTTGCGAAGCTTTGGCAAGCAAATATGAATCGTTGAGTAAAATTTATGGAAAAGATGTAAAATTTATTAAGATTTTTAGACAAGGAAATAGAGAATTAGCACAGGAATTAGGAGTTTCATCTTCACCGACTTTGCTGTTTTACGATAACGGAAAAATTACAGGCGATCTTTTAAGCGGCGGAATTAAAAGAAGTGATATCGTAAAAAATTTGGAATTATTAATTCCAACTGATCGCGCGAATGAATTAAAAGAAAGTATTGAAAAAGTAGAAACAGAATGCGATGTACTAATTTTAGGCGGCGGTCCTGCGGGATTAACCACCGCAATTTACACTGCTCAGGCAAAATTAAATACTATTGTTATTGATAAAGAATTGCCCGGTGGACAAGTTAAAACTACACATTTGGTAAGTAATTATCCGGGGTTTTCCGAGCCGATAAACGGATATATGTTAATGCATCACATGAGTGAGCAGGCAAAAGTGGCGGGAGTAGATTTCAGATCGGCAGTTGATGTAACAAAAGTTGATCTCATAAATAAAGAAATTATAATCGATGGCGTTGAAACGATCAGAGCGAAAAAAATTGTTTTGGCAACCGGTTCATCGCCGCGCTCGCTTAATGTAAAAGGCGAAAAGGAATATAAAGGACAAGGAATTTCTTACTGCGCAACTTGCGATGCAAAATATTACGAAGGCAAACATGTTGTTGTAATCGGAGGTGGAAACTCTGCAATTGAAGAAGCGTTGTTCATTACAAAATTTGCTTCGCGTGTTACAATTGTTCATCAGTTTGATAAACTTCAAGCAAATAAAATTGCGCAAGAAAAAGCTTTTGCAAATCCAAAAATCGATTTTATTTTTGAACACGAACCTCGTGAATTTAAAAAGAACGGAAAATCAGTTGATGAAATTATAATTGAAGATCTGAGAACTAAAGAATATAAATCATTAAAATGTGACGGCGTATTTATTTTTGCGGGCATGACTCCAAACATAAACGATTTTAAAAATTATTTTGAACTTGATAATTGGGGCTATGTAAAAATTGATGCTAACATGCGCACGAATATTCAGGATGTTTACGCAATCGGAGATGTTGCAAGCAAGCAATTCAGACAAATAACAACAGCGGTTTCAGATGGAACAATTGCCGCAATTTCAATTTCCAAAGAATTGGAAAATGAAGTTGTAACAGAAAATAAACTTTCGGAAGTTGAAGAATAATTTCTAATGAAAAACAGAGATCATAACAAAAAGCCCTTAATAAAATAAGGGCTTTTTTTATTTTAAAATTAATTATTTCAGTAAGTTTAAGTAAATTGGAATTTATATAAATAAAAAATAAAAAAAATGAGCAAATTATTTTCTCCGCTTCAAATTAAAAATGTAAGATTGAAAAACAGAATTGTAGTTTCGCCGATGTGTCAATATTCCGCTGTAAACGGAGTTCCAAATGATTGGCATTTGGTTCATTTAGGCACGAGAGCAGTTGGCGGTGCGGGACTTATAATAGCTGAAGCAACGGCAGTTTCTCCGGAAGGCAGAATTTCTCCGGATGATCTGGGAATTTGGAATGATGAGCAAACCGAAGCTTTCAAAAAAATTACCACATTTATAAAACAGCAAAATTCCGTACCCGCAATTCAACTAGCGCACGCCGGTAGAAAAGCATCAACATATGCGCCTTGGAAAGGTAAAGGCGAAGTTAAAATTGAAAATGGTGGCTGGCAAACAATTGCGCCGAGTCCGGAAAAATTTATAGAAGATTTTCCGGAACCAAAAGAAATGACAAATCAAGATATTCAAATTACAATTGAAAATTTCCGCAAAGCCGCAATTAGAAGTGTTGAAGCGGGATTTGAAATAATTGAACTTCATTTTGCGCATGGATATTTAGCTCATCAATTTTTATCACCTTTTTCAAATTTCAGGAAAGATGAATTTGGCGGAAGTTTGGAAAACAGAACTCGTTTTGCTTTGGAAATTGCAAGAACTGCTAAAAATTCCATACCGGAAAATTTCCCTTTGTTTGTCAGAATTTCTGCAACAGATTGGGCTGAAAACGGATGGAATTTGGAACAATCAATTTATCTTGTAAAAAAATTAAAGGAAATCGGGATTGATCTTATTGATTGTTCAAGCGGCGGAAATTTACCTTATGCTAAAATTCCGGTCGCGCCCGGTTATCAAGTTCAATTTGCAGAAAAAATTAAAAAGGAAACAGGAATTTTAACCGGCGCTGTTGGAATGATAACTGATCCAATTCAAGCCGAAGAAATTCTTTCAGAGGAAAAAGCCGATATGATTTTAATGGCAAGAGAATTTTTGCGAAATCCTTATTGGTGCTTTAATGCCGCAAAAATTTTAAATGTAGAAATTGATTTCCCTGATCAATATGTTCGCGCAAAGTAATAATCTTTTTTAATTTTTTCTTTCTTAATTATAATCTTGTGAATGAAATATTTGCGGGAACTTAAATTTTCTTTGTTGAAAATAAAATTGATATTTAAAGTAAAAATATTATTCTAAACTCGGATATCTTTTTGATCAATAAAATCAGTATTAAAATTTACCTTTTCAATTTTGTTAAATAAATTGTAGAATAAATTATAGTCTTAAATCAGCAATAATTGATAAAAGGGATAATGACAAAAACCGAAATAAATCTCAACGGTTTTGATTCAATAAAACAGCCCGTAATACTATTGAAATCCGTTTATGAAAAAGATGAATTAATTGATTATAAAATTATTTATTTAAATAAATCCGCATCAAATTTATTTGAAATTGATCATCACGAAAAGAAAAAATTAAATTTATCTGAGGTTTTAAATAATTATAAATCAAACGGATTATTTCAGGATCTTGTTGATGCTGCCGATAAAAAAGCTTTTTCGCAAATTACTTCTATAGGATTTGAGATCAACTTGAAATATTATGTTTACAACGTTCAGATCATTCCTTCTAATGATATTCTGCTTATTTTTGATAAAATATCTTCTCCCGGGAATATTGATTACTCCGAAACAAAAGCAAAATCAGAAATAGAAATTATTAACACAATTTGCCGGACAGTTGCCGCAAGCGCATTAAATTACTCATCGGTATTAAAAATAATTTCGACCTTAGTTTCAGAATATTTTGATGCTCTTTGTTTTATCAGATTAATTTCGACTGATAAAAAGAAATTGAAAATTGCTTCGGTCTCACATTATAATGAAGAAATAAAATTCAAGGCAAGGAAATTTTTTAATCATTATGAACAGAGTATTAACGAAGGTTTAAACAGTTATGTTATCAAAAATAAAACTTCGTTGATGATCCCGGAATTAAACGAAGATATATTAAAGCAAATTCCGAATCCCTTCAAGGAATATTTGATAAGTTACAATGTAAAATCTATTGCTGTTGTTCCTCTTATTTTTGAAGATAAAGTGATCGGAACGATGAATCTTGCGCGAAAAAAGGAAACTAAAAAATTTACGTTTGAAGATATGCATTTTCTGGAAGAGATTGCAGCAATTGCTTCGATCAGTATTTCAAACGCTGCACTTTATAAAGCAAAGATCAACGAAATTGCTGAAAGAAAAAAGACCGAAAAGCAACTTAAATCTGCTTTGGAAAAGTTGGAAGCCACAAATAAAAGTCTGCAGGATTTTGCTTACGTTACTTCTCATGATCTTCAGGAGCCGTTGAGAATGGTTGTAAGTTTCACAAGACTTTTGGAAAAACGGTTGAATAATAATTTGGATAATGATGCAAAAGAATTTATGCATTTTATTATTGATGGCACAAAAAGAATGCAACGAATGATAAATGACATTCTTACTTATTCAAGAATCTTTTCTCGAGGAAAACCATTTGCCGAAGTTGATCTGAATGAAATTTTAGATTCCGTAATTGCTGATCACGGAATTCTGATCTTGGAAACTAAAGCCGAAATTGAATTTGAAACTTTGCCTGTGATAAATGCCGATGAAACACAAATGAAACAGCTTTTCCAAAATCTAATAGAAAATTCAATAAAATATAGGAAAGAAAATATAAATCCCAGAATTGAAATTTCCTGTGAAGATAATGTCAATGAATATGTTTTTAAAGTGCAGGATAACGGAATAGGAGTTGATGAAAATTCATACGAAAGAATTTTTATTATGTTCCAAAAATTAAATGATCCTGAAAAATATCCGGGTTCAGGAATAGGACTTTCAATTTGCAAAAGAATAATTGAAAGGCACAACGGCAGAATCTGGATAGAATCAAAATTACAAAAGGGAACAGCTGTATTTTTTACAATTCCTAAAACAAATTTAAAAGAAGATCTTTCTTAATAAAAAAATGATTTTCAATGCTTCACGGATTTCGTAATTCAAAACCTTTTTTAATAAATCAATTACTAAATGAATTCTGATGTTCTATAAAAAACTCCCTTAAAGTTACTGGATCTTTTTTGCCGATATCTTTAACAGTATTCGTCAAATAATTATTTTCATTTTCGTATTTGCTGATATTAAGTCTGATCAGATCTTCTGCAAGCCATTCCGGCAATCCATTTTCACGCATCTTTTGTTTTTCAAATTCATAAGGCACTTCAACATAATGAACTTTTGTTTGAAGCAGATCCGATAAAATATGCGCTGCATCATGAAAATTAACTAGTTCGGGACCGGTAATTTCGTAAATTTTATTTTCGTGTCCGGCTTCGGTAAGCACAGTAAAAGCAACTGCGGCAATATCTTTAGCGGCAACGTAACCTGCTTTTGCTTTTCCCAAAGATGAGTTAAATGTGTAGTACGTTCTTATTGCTTGAATGTGATATAAAAAGTTTTCCATAAATGAATCCGGTCTTAAAAAAGTATAAGCAATTCCGGAATCTTTAATTTTATTTTCAATTTCGGCATGACTTTTTAAGAATGAAACTTCGGAATTTTCTGAAGCGCCGAATGCCGAAAGTTTTACAATATGTTTTACACCCTTATTTAATGCGGCTTTTAGAAAATTTGTTTCGTTTTTAACGAGTTCATTTGAAACAGGGGAAACCAAAAAAACTTTATCAACTCCTTCGCATGCTTTTTCAAGGGATTCAATATTATCAAAATCACCAATAAAAATTTCGGCTTTTTCACTTTTAATTTTAGTCTTTTTTCCGGCATCATGGATAAGCGCTTTGAAACTCAAATCATGATTTGCAAAAAGTTCAACCAATTCAAATCCGGTAGTTCCCGTTGCTCCCGTTATCAAAATATTACTGCTCATATAAAATTCCGATCTTTTCGTTATAAAAGATATTTCGAATATTTTCGATCTTAATAATATATTGCAAATTAACGGTTAAAAATCAATTCTAAATTTTAATTAAAATTCCATGATGGAAAGAATAAAACTTCATTTAAAAAATTATTTATGACTTTTTGAGTTTAGATTTCAAATTTACGAGTATCACTCCGATTGTAATTATTATTCCGCTGATCAAAATCAAAAATGAAACTTCTTCATTAAGAATCAGCCACGCAATAAACACAGTAACAAAAGGTTCAAAATATAAGAACGCACCGACTTTCGATGAATCCATTTCCTTTAGTGATTGCGCCCACAAAACGTAAGCAATTCCCGAAGTAAAAATTCCCAAAAATAAAATCGAGATCCATCCGGTCAAAGATAATTGAAAAACCGATTTGAAAAATCCGGCGCTTAATGTGAAAGGCGCAAGTAAGATCATCATCATCAGAAATAAAAATAAAGTTGTGAGCAAAGGTGAATATTTAAGCGTAATTTTTTTATTTACCGCAGAATAAATACTCCATGTAAATGCACTTGCCAAGATCATAAAATCGCCTTTATTTGAAAGCAGATCAACGTTACTAAAATCTCCTTTGCTGATCAAAAGAAGAAGTCCTGTAAATGCAATGAAAATTCCGGAAACATTTATCAAACTTATTTTTTCTTTAAAGAAAATAAATCCCAGCAGAGCCATAAAAACCGGTGAAACGCCTATTATCCAGCCGGTATTTGAAGCCGATGTATATTGCATTCCCGTTACTTGAATCCACAAATGAAACACTGCAACAAGCGCCAGAATAAAAATTTTACCGTGATGTTTTTTATTTAATGAAAGATCGAGTTTGTAAAATATTGCGAGCGCCAATAAAAATAAAACTCCGAAGAACAGCCTCATAAAAATTAGATCAACCGGATTTAATTCATCAAGCACTATTTTAGTTGCGATAAATGAAGCGCCCCATAAAGAAACCGTTAGCAAAGGTTTCCAGTATAACAAAATATTTTTCATCTGATACAAATCTTATTTAAAATAAATTTAACGGATTAAAATAACGAAATTAATTCATCCTGAAAACTTAATTTTGAAAAGACAAAAATTATATGAAGATTATTTATAGGGAACATCATTAAAATAATACAAAGTCTTTTTGAAGTTTCCGGTCTTTAATAAATTAAGAAACATAAATGAAATTTATATATACATTTTGATTTTATTTATTTCCGAAATTGCACTGGCGCAATGGGCAGTTCAACCGCCAATTAATTATTTTGAAAATAAAGAATCTTTTTACGGAAGTTTTTTTCTGAATGAATTTATCGGCTATGCTTCTGGTGAAAACGGACTTTTAATTAAAACAACTGACGGCGGAAACAGTTGGGAAAAGTTTGAAACAAGATCAAACAGAAAACTAAATTCGGTCAGATTTTTTTATGATGGCTACGGAATTGCAATCGGTGAAAAAGGAACAATAGGAAGCGGCGGATTTAAGTTTGATGAATTTTATATTTATAATCTTCCCACAAATGAAGATCTGAATTCAATCTTTTTATTTGATCCGAATTACGGCTGGATAGTCGGTAATAAAGGAACGGTTATTAAAAGAACTCCCGACGAAGATATTTTTATTGATCTGGATCAGGATTATAATTTTAATTCGGTTTATTTTTTAAATGAAAATGTGGGATTTATAGCCGGCGGAAAAAATAATAATACCGGTGGAGTAATTTTTAAAACACAAAACGGCGGCAATGATTGGCAAAAAATTGAAACCGGATTTTTTGTAAATTCCATAATATTCTCCGATGAGCAAAAAGGAATTGCCGCCGGAGAAAACGGGAAAATATTATATTCAAATAATTCCGGCGAAATCTGGAATGAAGCAATTTCAGAAAGTACAGATGATATTCATTCAATTGATTTTGCAAATGAAAATCTGATTTTTGCTGCAGGTAAAAACGGAACAATTTTAAAATCAGAAAATGCCGGTGATAGCTGGCAAAAAATTCAAATTGAATTTTCCGTTAATTTTAATTCGGTTCAGGCAATAGAAAATCAGATTTGGATTTTTGGTGATGATGGTGTAATTCTTCATTCAAATGATTTCGGAAATAATTTTTCGGTTAAGGGTGAAAAAATTCTTGCAAGAAAAAAAATGAATTCACTTTCATTTATCAATGAAAAATCCGGTTGGATTGGCGGAAAAAACGGTACAATTTATAAAACAACTGACAGCGGAGATAATTGGGAATTTCAAAATTCAAAAATCAAAAGTGAAATTAAATCAATTTATTTTTATGATGAAAATCTCGGTTGGGCAGCAGGGGATAGTTCCGCAATTTTGAAAACAAAAGATGGCGGAAATAATTGGGAGAAATATAAATTTGATTGGGCGTCTTCTAATTTTTTTTCACTTCCTGAATTTGAAAAGATGCATTTTCTTGATTCACAAAACGGTTGGATCACAGGAAATGCCGATAGCGGAATTGTTCTAAAAACGGAAAACGGCGGAAATAATTGGCAGATCCAAACCTTTCCTTTCACAAAAATAAATTCAATCATTTTTGTTGATAAAATGACCGGCTGGTTCGTTGGCAGCATTGGTTACGGTGATGCTGTTCCAATTAACGGATTTATTTACAAGACAGAAAACGGCGGTGTAGATTGGATCAAGCAAAGTTTTCCTTCGTATTATGAATCGCATTATTTAAGTGATGTAAAATTTATAAATAAAGATACGGGTTATGTTACAGGATCAACCGTAAATATTTTCGGAGAAGCGCCGGACGAAGGTGCAATAACTTTGTATACAACAAACGGCGGAATAACATGGCAGCGCAAAGATCATGAAATGCCTTATTCAGGTTTTAATCTTGATGATGAAAGTTACGGAGAACATCTTGAAACAATAGAATTTTCACCTAAAAAAAACTGGTATGCAGGCGGCTCGGGAATTATAAAAACTCAAACAGGAAATGATTCGCTTTGGCAAAATGAAAATACCGGAATTACTGCGTTCATCAATGATATTGAATTTGTAAGTGAAGAAACCGGCTGGGCTGTTGCCGATGACGGAATTATTTTGAAACATGAAATAAATTCACCAACTCCTTTTGTCTGGAAAACAAATTTTTCAATTGGTGAAAAAGATAATTTAGGAAGATTCATAATTTTATTTTTCGGACAAGATTTAACTGCCGGAAACGGGATTGATCCGTTTTTAAATGAATTTGATTTTCCGATGAATTCAGACAGTATTTTTGATGCAAGATACATTTTACCGGAAAACGGAGCGCAGACTTTGACAGATATGCGTAACAGTTTTGATGCAAAGATCGAGTGGAAACTTTCAATGAAAAAATTTGACGAAAGTTTTCCTATAACTTTAAATTGGTCTCCGTTCGAACTCCCTGAAGGAAAATTTTTCATTACAGATGGAAAAAATTTTAACGCAAATATGAAGGAAGAGTATCAGGTAATTTTATACGAAAACAATTTTGATACAGTTAAAATAATTTATGAAAGAGATGTTCCGGTAAATATTTTGAATAATGAATCAGAATTCAGTAATATGAATTATGAATTATATCAAAATTATCCAAATCCTTTTAATCCTGTTACAAAGATCAAATTTCAACTAAAGGAAAGCGGTAAAGTAACTTTGGAAATATTCAATATTTTGGGCGAAAAAGTTTCAGATCTTATTAACGGAAATTATTCTCAGGGAAATTATGAAGTTGAATTTAACGGAAAACATTTCGCAAGCGGAGTTTATATATACAGACTTCAAATTAATGAATTCGTAAAATCAAAAAAAATGCTTTTGCTCAAATAAAAAAGGGAAGCGCTTTGCATCCCTAAAATTTTAATCTGCAAATATTAATCTTATAAAATCAAGTTTAGCATTGTTCTCATCAAAATTCATGTTATGATTTTTATCTGTAAAAATTATCTGAAATATATTTTTCCCTTTTTTCAATTCAGCTGCAATTGAATTTGAAAATCCCCAATCATTCCAATTTCCATCTCCGCGTTGAGGCATAATTAAAGGTGCTTCAATTTCACTGTTTATAATTAAAGTTCTGATCGCACATTTATTATCTGTATTTATTGGCCCATTTCCGTTTGAATATTTGAAATCAATTATATAATCGCCGCTTTTATCAATATCAATTTCATAATTCAAAATTTGATTTTTATCTTCAATAAGCGAGATATAGCCGTTTCCGCTGAAACCTGAAATTTCATTTTCCGATTTTTCACTTATTTCTGCCTCGATAATTCTTACGAAATCTTTATTTACAGAAATTACCGGCTCGCTTAAAAATGATTCAACACCTTTATTATCAATGCTTAAAACTTGATACTCAATAAATTCATTTTGCGCGTTAATTATTTTGAAAGTGTCAGAAATACTTTCAAATTTTTTTCCGTTCGCATAAAGGTCATATTTAACAGCACCTGGAACGGAATTCCAAAATAATTTTGAATCTTCTAATTTTAGTTCAGGAGTTTCCGGAGAAAAATAATTTTTAACAATTTTAAATTCTTTTTTATATTTAAAAGAATTATTCATTGTAATTTCAATCAAGTGTTCGTCCGTAAAATCAGCAGGGAATTTATGATCTTCATTTTCAACTCCATCAATTTTAAATGAAACTATTTTATCACCGTAACCATTGATCTTAATATTCAATACGGAATTTCTGTATTTAAAATTATTTAATTCTTTTACTCCTTTGTAACCTTCCGGAATAAATGGAGAAAATCTGATAAAAGAATTTTCAAATTTCATTCCGAACAAAATTCTGTATGTTGTTGCAAGATTTCCCGCAACGCTCCAAAGTTGTCTATCCGAATTTATTTCAGTTCCCAAATAATCACCGGTTGAAGCAACAAGATTTTCCTTGTTTGATAAAAATAGCGCGGCAGGTCTGATAATAGAGGATATCCCGAAATTTACCGCTTCAGGATTTTCAGATTTGACAGCTGCTAAATTCCAAAATGCCTGAACAAAAGGCCACATTGAATTATTATGATACGGAGGAATATTTGGGATTTGCGGATAAATTGAAGGCGTGCCGAATTTTCCAACAGGTGAATTTTCAATTATTTTTTTAGAGTTTTCTTCATTCGAAATTTCAAATAAGATACTTAATGCTTCTCCGAGCGCTTCAAATCGCGGAGAAAGTGAAAATAAATTTCTACCATATAAAAATTGTCCGTAATAATTTTTATCGTTCATCCAAAAATATTTATTCATCGCATCTTTAATTTGTGAAGCTATTTGTAAATAGCCGGAATTATCTTCACCTAAAAGCTCAGCCATTTCTGAAAGAATTTGATAAGTCCTGAAATGAACGGCATTAGTTCCTAAATTAAGTGATTGATAAATATCTTTCGGGTCCATCCAGCGCGGATAAGTTTGTTCGCGCCAATCCAAAAATGATGATTCGCCTTTAAACAATTTGGTTTGCAAATCTCTAACTGTGAACAGATCTGCTTCAATTGAATTTTTTATAATATGAAATGATTGTTTCAGCCAGTCTTTATCACCTGTAACAAGATAAATTTCATATGCCGCCAAAGCCCACGTCATTCTATCTGAGGAAACCGGCCAAGCGCCTCCTGTTCCTGTATCCTGAATTATTTTTCCATTTTTAACTTTTGCCATCAAACTGACTTTTGATGCATCGGGATTTACAATTGCAAGTGAAAGTAAAATTGAATAACTGATGTCACGCGTCCAAACTCCGAACCACATTGCGCCAGCCATAAATGCGCCGTCATCACGAATGTCTAAAAGCATTTCTTCCAAAGAAAGATTATATAACGCATCTATAAGTATATTATCAGTTTTTAAAGATGGAAAATTTGAAATATCTTTTTGCAATTTCCAAATACGGAATTCACCTTCAAAATTTCCGGGATATTTTTCGGGAGAAAACTTAATTTTGATCTCGTAAATTCCATCCCCGTCATTATCATTTAATTTAAAATTATCGCTTTTATTTAAATTCGGAAAATCCCAATTAAGTGGTTCCATTGCGCCTGCAATATAAACGCCTTCAAATTCATCTTTTGAAATTTTGTTTCCATCGAAAGTTTCATAAAATCCTTTTTCATTAAAACTTTTCAAAACATGATTCAGATCAACTCTGAAAATTGTTTCAGTTTCTTTTTCTATAAATTCGGGAATAAGATCTTTTTCATAAGTTAAAGGATCATCATAGCCGAATTTGTAAACAGGCGAAACAATTTTTCCGTTTTCCGAATAAATATTTATTGTATGATCTTGTCCCGGTTTTCGTTCGTTATCCAAACCGTTTAACGAAAATTTAAAAGTGATTAAACTTTTTGTACGGACTTTGAAATCACTTTTGTAATTTGATCTTATTTCATTTCGTGAAATTGCTTCGGCAAAAAATTTTCCCTGAATAACTTTATCGCCGTAAATTGAATAGTCATTTGATTTATAAATTTCATTCTGCGCAAGAATTGTTGAAGCAACAAACATAAAAGTTAAAATTAGATTTTTCATTTATGGAACCGTTTTTATATGAAAATCAAAAATACCAAAATAGATCTTATTAGTCCAAAGAAACAAAAACTTAACGAAAAATTTCATAAAATAGTAAATCAATATTTTGAATTTCTTTAAATTAAAAAAGCGGCTTTAAATAAAGCCGCTTAAATTATTCTAAAAATATTTGATTCAAAATTATGAAAATGTGATTACCAGATTTTTACTCTTTTATTTTCAGGACGTTTCATCGGATCGCCATCTTTCACGCCAAATGCTTCATAAAATTCAGGCATGTTTACAAGCGGTCCTAGAACTCTGTATTTCCCGGGTGAGTGGGGATCTGTATTAATTCTTAAAACAAGATTTTCATCGCGGATATTATTTTTCCAGACTTGTGCCCAGCCTAAAAAGAATCTTTGCACAGAAGTAAATCCGTCAATTTCTTTTCCTTTTTTGTATTCATCAGTCATTTTATAAGCAGTAAGCGCAACGCTTAATCCGCCAAGATCAGCAATATTTTCACCTTGAGTGAGTGAACCGTTAATGCTCAATGTATCAATAGGTTTAAATTCTTCATACTGATCAATAATTGCTTTGGCTCTTGCGTTAAATTTTTCATTATCTTCTGCTGTCCACCAATCTCTGATATTTCCTTTTGCATCAAATTGTCTGCCCATATCATCAAATCCATGAGTAATTTCATGACCAATAACTGCACCAATTCCGCCGTAATTTACTGCATCATCTGCATTAGCATTAAAAAATGGGGGCTGTAAAATTCCAGCAGGAAAAACTATTTCATTGCTGGTTGGATTATAGTATGCGTTTACTGTTTGCGGAGGCATATACCATTCAGTTTTATCAACTGGTTTACCAACTTTAGCAATCGTTTTTTTCATTTCAAACTTACCGTAATTAACCATATTCGTAAAATAGGAATCCGGTGTAATTTCAAGTGTAGAATAATCTTTCCATTTATCAGGGTAACCTATTTTAACTGTAAAAGCTGAAAGTTTTTCCAATGCTTGTTTCTTTGTTTCATCGGTCATCCATTCAAGATCTTTAATTCTAACTTCCATTGCTTTAATAAGATTTTTTACTAATTCATTAGCTTTTTCTTTTGCAGCAGGAGGAAAGTTTTCTTTTACGTAAAGTTCGCCCAATGCTTCACCAAGAACACCGTTTGTTGATTGTAAAATTCTTTTCCATCTTGGTTGAATTGTTTGTGATCCGGTTAAAGTTTTTCCGTAAAAATCAAAATTTTCATTTACAAAATCAGAACTTAAATATTTTGCAGATGATCTGATCAAATTCCAAGTAAGATAGGTTTTAAGATCTTCTAATTTTTCTTCATTTATAAAATTACTTATACCTTTGAAAAATTCAGGCTGTCCGACAATTATATCACCCGGATTTTCCAAACCGATTCCGGTAAAGAAATTTTTCCAATCAAAATTTGGAGAAAGTTTCTGAAGTTCATCCAAAGTCATTTTATTATAAGTTTTATTTGGATCGCGAAGATCAAGTTTGGTCATAGAAACTTTTGCTAATTTAGTTTCCAAATCCAAAATAGTTTGAGCATTATTTTTTGCTTCACTTTCAGAATAACCCGCAAGCATAAACATTTTAGAAACATGTTCTGAATATTTTGATCTCAAATTTTGAGAACGGTCATCAGCTGCAAAATAGTATTCTCTTTCAGGAAGACCCAATCCGGCTTGATATAATTGAGCTACAACCATTTCGCTGTTCTTAGCATCAGCATCGGCAAAGAAAAAGAAAAATGGATTTGCAATTGTTGAATGAAAATATGCAACCTGATCAATTACTTCACTTTTATTTTTAATCGAATTAATTTTTTCAATAAAAGGTTTGATAGGTTGATAACTTTGTTCTTCAATTGTTACAGTATCCATTCCGCTTTTGTAAAAATCACCGACTTTTTGCGTAATGGTTCCTTTTTTAGCATTTTCTTTTGCAGCATTTTCAAGAATGTTTTTTAATGATGCAAAATTTTGTTCAGCCAAAACTTCAAATGAACCCCAGCGGCTGTATTCTTGTGGAACCGGGTTGCTTTTCAACCAGTTTCCTACAGCAAATTGATAAAAATCATGTGCGGGATTAACTGATCTATCTAATTGATCAGTATCAAATCCTTTAACTTTTTTCTTTTTGTCTCCGGCAAACGAATTATTTAAAAGTGCGGTAAAAACAAAAGCAGAGATAAGAAAGGTTACTAAAATATTTTTCATAACGCTCCGGTTAAATATTGAGAATATTTTTTAGACGTTTTAAATTAAATAAGGTTCCAATAAATTAAAAACTTCCGTATATTTTTAATGAATAAAATAATTAAACACAATGATAAAAGCTTCGGTTCAAAAAATTATTTTGATTTATTTTTCGATTGCAAGATTTTTTGCTAAAAAATCATGTCCGTCAAATAGTGTAGCCATTTTATCTTTTCATAAACTCGGCGATACGGTTTTTACAATTCCAGCAATTGAAATTTTAGTAAATAAATATCAAAATAATCTTGTCGTTTTTTGTTTTCCCGAAAGTAAAATCATATACGAGAAATTTTTTAGCAATATTAATTTTATTCAAATTCCATTAAATGATTTTCGTAAAAAAAGATTTGCAAAAAAAAATATCATCAAAAAAATAAAATTCGTAAATCCAGTAAAAATTTATGATATAACCGGAACAATACAAACAGCTTCGATGATTTACAAGTTTAAAGGAATTGATATATCAGGATTTGAAAATTATCCTTTCAATAAGCTTTACACAAAAACTATTTCGAAAAGAAAAGAACCAAACTTACCGGAAATGTATGTGGATGTTGTTTCAGAAAAAGATCAAAAATTTATAATTGATGCAAACTATTTTAAAACAAAAATCAATAACAGCGATTTAATTCTTATTGACCCTTTTGCCGGCTGGAAAGCAAAAGAGTGGGGAATTGAAAATTTCATTTCACTAGCAAAAAAAATAAAAGACAAATATAATCCCATTTTTATTTTCAAAGAGAATTTAGAATTTCTAAAAGAAAAATTATTACAAGAAAAAATTAATTTTGTTCAGGCCGAAAATCTTGAACAGCTTTTTTATTACATTGAAAAAAGTTTAATATTTTTTGGAAACGATTCCGGTCCTGCACATATTGCACGCGCTTTGGGAAAACCGACTTTCACAATTTACGGTCCCACAAATCCAAATTACACTTTCCCGGAAAATGAATTTCATTATAAATATTTAAAAGGAATATCTTGTTCTCCCAGCGAAAATCAAAAAATTTGTTCAAAAGATGGAGGAAGAAAAGGCTGCAATAATTTCAGATGTTTAAATGAAATTACAGTGAATGAAATTTATTCATCATTAAAATCTTTTCTGAAAATCATAAAAGCAAAACAGTTTACGCATGCGCTGGAAAAATAGTTATGTTGAATTCTGTAATTGAAAAATATGAACAAAAAAACTCACTGATTTTACTTTCTGCAATATTTTTGATTTTGGTAACTTTTTTCATAGAAAAAATTTTTTTAATAATTGCTTTACTTGCCGCGGGTATAATTTTACTATTACTAAAAAAAGAAATATTAATTTATATTTCGATAATCGCTTTGCTTGTTTTGGTTAGTGATCTTAATCCGAGTATCAGGATAATTTCAAACATAATTATTTTTTCTTTTTTAGGATTTCAATTCATAAAAAAATACGGATTCGAATTCAATAAATATCCTCAAATTCCAAAAAGTTTAACGGTATTTGTTATACTTTTATTAACGGGAATGTTGATCTCCTCAATTTTTTCTGAATATGTTTTAATAGGATTCAATCAAACGATAAAACAAATTATTTTTTTCTGGTTGGTCTATATTTTTTATTCTTTGATTGAATTAAAATCGGATTTATTAAATTATCTTAATGCATTATTTATTGCAGGAGTTTTAGCAAGTATTTCAATAATACTTACATTTTTTCAAGCGCAGCAAAATACCGTTACAAATGCAGATTTTATTTTAAGGACGGGCGGTTTTTATGAAAGTATAAATGCTGTAGCGATTTTACTCATCGTTTCAATTTCCATCAATATTTACAAGTTATTTTCTGCATCACAAAAAAGTTTTTTAGTAGTTGGATTTTTATTGGTTGTGCAATTTACCGCTTTAGCAATTAACAATTCACGGGCTTCAATATTGGGCGTTGCAGTAAGTATATTTTTCATTTTGTATAAGCTGAATAAAAATATTTTGAAGAAAATTCTGATTACTATGATTTCATTTTCAGCTTTGATATTTGCTTTATTTTATGAACCTGTTTTAAATTTTATAAATCTATATTTTAGAACCGGAAGGGCGCTTGAAAATACCCGATACTCACTTTGGGAGATTGCCGTTGGAATTATAAAAGATCAACCTATTTTTGGCATTGGCCCGGGCTCATTCAGATATTATTTATATAAATATTTACCTATCGAATTTGGAAGTTGGAACGAAACTCAAATCAGATATATGGCAGAAGTTAACGGAACCGGTTATGCGGCCAATCTTTTTTTACAGCTTACGGCAGATATGGGAATATTGGGTTTTTTAGCTGCGTTTCTTTTGCACTTAACTTTTTTCTATTTTGCAAAAGCCGTAATATATCAATATAAAAATAATCCTTTGTATTATAAAATTGCAGTAACAGTAACGGGAATCGTAACCGGACTCTTAATTAGGGGGTTATTTGAAGGCAACGGAATATTAACTTACGGATTTATCACGCGCGATCTTCCTTTTTGGATTTGCTTTGCAGTATTGATATATTTATATCAGAACAAAGATTTGAAAGTATCAAAAGTAAATTAACAGATGAAAATATTGCTGCTTGCCGATCCTTCTTCTATTCATACTTTAAAATGGGTTAGAGCACTTTCGCAAAAAGGAATTAAAGTTTTCTTATTCGGAATGAATAACGGAAATTCCGAAATTTATGAAAATCTTAAAAATGTAAAATTTGCTTTTTCCGGATTGAATAATAAAATTTCAAACATTCATTCTTTTTCAATTTCGAAAATAATTTATTTTTCATCTTTGCTTACATTAAAAAAAGTATTAAAAGAATTTGATCCTGATATTGTTCATGCGCATTACGCAAGCAGTTACGGATTATTGGGGGCAATTTTAAATCATAAGAATTTTGTTGTATCAGTTTGGGGAACCGATGTGATGAAATTTCCTCAAAAAAATTTCATCTTCAAAAATATTTTAAAATTTGTTTTTAAAAGAAGTTTGACAATTTCAGCATCAGGTAAAATCCTTGCCGCAGAAGCAGAAAAATATACGGATAAAAAAGTTAATGTGATCGGCTTCGGTATTGATCCGGATAGATTTGTGCCTAAAGAATTTTACTCCTTAAATAATAAAAAACAAATAATATTAGGTACAGTTAAAAATCTTGAAAAAAACAGTAATATAAAACTAGCGATTGATGTATTATTCCATTTAAAGAAGATTGAAAAAAATAAAAAATTTATTTTGAAAATTGCAGGTGAGGGAAGTCAAAAAGAATTTCTGCAAGATTATGCCGATTCTCTTGGGCTTCAAAATGAAATAGAATTTGCCGGAAAATTGGATGAAACCGGAATAGATAATTTTCTTGAAAATATTGATGTTTATCTTTCGCTTTATAATGAAGGATTTGGCGTTGCACTTTTAGAGGCAATGGCTGCGGGAAATATTGTTATAGCGTCAGACCAAAAAGGAAATTCAGAGATCGTTGAAAATGAAGTAAACGGGATTTCAGTCAATATTTATAATACGATTTGCATTGCACAAAAAATAGTTCCAATTATTTATGATAGAGATCTTCAAATGAAGTTACGCACAAATGCAAAGGATCATGTTATTAAATTTTTTGATTTCAAAAATAACGTGCGGCAAATGATAGATCTTTATAATTCAATCATTAATAAAAACCAGGATTTCAATTGAACGGATTATTCCCGGAAGTTTCGGTAGTTATTCCTTGCCGCAATGAAATTAAAACCATTGAGGAGTGTATCAATTCTGTTCTGAATCAATCAATTGGGAAAGATGCAATTGAAATTATTGTTGTTGACGGAATGAGCAATGATGGTACCCGCGAAATTTTAAAATCATTTTCCGGCAAATATTCTAACGTAAAAATTATTGATAACGAAAAAAAAATTACTCCTGTGGCTCTGAATTTAGGCATCAAAAATGCAAAAGGGAAATACGTTGCAATTTTAGGCGCTCATTCAAAATATCATCCGGAATATATAAAAGATGGAATAATATATTTTCAAAAGAATGAAAAAATTGTTTGTGTTGGCGGGCCGATAAGAAGTATTGGAAAGTCAAATTTTGGTAAAGCCGTTGCTGAGGCGATGAGTCATCCGGTCGGTGTCGGAAATGCTATTCACCGTTTCCCTGATTACGACGGTTACGCAAAAGCCGCATGTTTCCCGATTTTTTTACGTGAAACTTTTGACCAGATTGGAATGTATGATGAATCTTTGGTGCATGATCATGATGATGAATTAAATCACAGATTAAATAAATCCGGATTTAAAGTTTATCTTTCATCGAATTTAAAATGCGATTACAACGTGCGTGAAACCCCTGCTTCATTATTCAAACAATTTTTTAATTACGGATTTTGGCGCGGAGCCATTTTAAAAAAGCAGAAAAGTTTTGTTGCAATCCGTAAAGCTGTTCCATTAATTTTTTGGTTGAGTGTAATTTTTCTTTTTTTTATGATGTTATTTTTAAGCGGTTCAACATTCTTAGCGTTACTTTTACCTGCAATTTACTTTTCGGTTTTAATTTTTCTTTCTGTTGAAATTATAATAAAGAAAAATTTCATCACAGGATTTTTATTCATTTTTGCTGTTTCATTGATGCACTTTGCCTACGCTGCTGGAACATTTTGGGGAATTATAAAATTCTTTTCCGGCAAAAAATAATTCTCAAAATGTATTTGCTTTGTCTTTTAATTCTATTCTTTAAAAACAAAATTTTGTTTTGAAATTTTTCCTTATAAATTTAATTGAATATTTAAATACTCCTAAATTTACTTTCCGAAAATTGCCCGTACTCAAATATTTAAAGGGAATGAATTTTCACCCTTAATTTATGCAATTAAATTTGCGAATATAGAAAATTATTGAGGGATGAGTAAATAAGGAAAAAGCATTAAAAGGGAATTACAGAAATTTCTTTTTAATTTGCTGTAAAATATTTCAAAAAATTGTTGTGAAATTTCATAAAGTTTAATTAATATTTAATGATAGGGGCTTTTAAAGTTGTTGGTTAAGATCAACACTTGTGTTAGATAGGAAGAATTAAAGGGCACGGTTTATATTCTGCCGCGATTTAGATAATTTAAAATGTTTAGTAACGGCTTGTAAAAGGATTGCTTTGAATTTTAATTTTGATCTGTATTGTGGATCAAAAATCGAATTCACTTGCAAATTTATTTTATTTTTGTCAAATTTGGGAAACTAAAAATTATCTCTTTTACAAAATAAAGAATATAAATATCAAAGTAATGTATTATTTAAGAGTAAATATTTTTTATTTTCAAAAATTAAATCCGATGTTACTCCGTCATTGCCCGGATCTTTAATCTTCCTTTAGAGTTAGCCTCTGTTATATTTTTACGATTTTTATTTTTAAACATAAGGAGAAGACTACTATGTGTGGTATCGTTGGCTACATAGGAAGTAACAACTGCACACCTATAATAATAGGCGGGTTGAAAAGGTTGGAATACAGAGGGTACGACTCTGCAGGGATTGGTGTAATTCAAAACAATTCTACAAAAATTGTTAAAAGTGTTGGTAAGGTTGCCGAACTTCAGAAAAAAATTGAAACTGAAAACATTACCGCAACAATCGGTATTGGTCATACCCGTTGGGCAACTCACGGAATTCCGAATGAAGTAAATGCTCATCCTCATTCAAATACAAATAATTCTCTTGTACTTATTCATAATGGAATTATTGAAAATTTTTCCCCTCTTAAAGAAGCATTAATCCAGGAAGGATATATTTTCAAAAGCGATACCGATACAGAAGTTTTGGCTCATCTCATAGATAGTTTTTTGAAAAAAGGATTTCCGCTTTTCAAATCAGTAAGAGCAGCGTTAAACGAAGTTGAAGGTACTTACGGTTTGGTAGTAATGTACTCTAAAGAGCCCGATAAATTAGTTGTTGCAAAAAACGGCTCACCGCTTGTAATTGGTGTTGGCGATGATGAAAATTTTATCGCATCAGATGTCAGCGCATTAATTGCACACACACATCAGGTAGTTTACCTTGAAGATGGCGAAGTTGCCGAAGTTTATAAAGATAAATTCATTGCAAAAGATGTTGAAGATAACGAAATTCAAAAAGAAATTCAGGAAGTTACTCTTAAACTTGATGAAATAAGCAAAGGCGGATATCCGCATTTCATGCTTAAAGAAATTATGGAACAACCTGAATCAATCAAAAACGCAATGCGCGGAAGATTGATTTTTGATGAAGGGACTTCAAAACTCGGTGGATTAAGCGGATTTGTAGAAAAAATTGCAAATTCAAAAAGAATAATTATAACTGCCTGCGGAACATCATGGCATGCCGGATTAGTAGGCGAATATATGCTTGAACAATTTGCAGAAATTCCTGTTGAAGTTGAATACGCTTCGGAATTCCGCTACAGAAATCCAATTATAAATCCCGATGATACAATTATTTTTATTTCACAAAGCGGTGAAACTGCAGATACTTTGGCAGCATTGAAAGAAGCCAAAAGAAAAGGCGCACTTTGTGTTGGAATTTGTAACGTTGTTGGCAGTGCAATTGCACGCGAAAGTCACACAGGAGTTTACATTCACGCAGGTCCTGAAATCGGGGTTGCCTCAACAAAAGCATTTACTGCACAGTTAACAGTTCTTGCTCTTATCACTCTTTTGATTGCCAGAAGAAAAAGAATGAGTTTAGCAGATGGTAAAAACATTGTAAAAGAAATGGAAGCTCTTCCGGGAAAAATTCAGCAGATCTTAAAATTGAATGATGAGATTGAAAAAATTGCTGAAGAATTTGTTGATGCAAGGAATTTCTTGTACTTGGGAAGAGGTTATAATTTTCCGGTAGCACTCGAAGGCGCATTAAAATTAAAAGAGATTTCATACATTCATGCTGAAGGTTATCCGGCAGCAGAAATGAAACATGGACCGATAGCTTTGATCGATGAAAATATGCCCGCTGTAATTATTGCTCCAAAAGATTCAACATACGATAAAATTTTGAGCAATATTCAGGAAGTTAAAGCGCGTAAAGGAAAAATAATTGCAATTGCAACAGAAGATGATAAAGAAATAGATTCTTTTGTTGATTATTCTATTAAAATACCGAACACAATAAGAATGCTAATGCCGATCTTATCGGTTATTCCGCTTCAGTTACTTTCTTACCACGTAGCTGTTAAGAAAGGATTGAACGTGGATATGCCGCGTAATCTGGCAAAAAGCGTTACAGTTGAATAAACAATATAAAAAATGGAGCTAGTTTTATGGCACGCAAAAATGTCTTAATTATGGGAGCCGCAGGTCGCGATTTTCATAATTTCAATGTTTACTTCAGAGATAATGAAGATTACAACGTTGTTGCTTTTACTGCAACCCAAATTCCTAATATCGATGGCAGAGTTTATCCTGCTGAATTAGCCGGAAAACTTTATCCAAAAGGAATTAAAATTTATGAAGAAGAAAAATTAGAACAACTAATAAAAGAACTAGATGTTCATGAAGTTGTATTCGCTTACTCTGATGTTCCTTTCAATTATGTAATGACCAAAGCATCAATCGTAAACGCTGCAGGCATTTCATTCAGACTTTTGGGTGCCGATGAAACAATGGTTAAAAGTACAAAACCGGTAGTTGCGGTTTTAGCTGTAAGAACCGGTTGCGGAAAATCTCAAACTTCAAGAAAGATAGTTGAAACTTTACGCAAAGCAGGTAAAAAAGTAGTTGCTATCCGTCATCCTATGCCTTATGGCGATCTTGTAAAACAAAAAGTTCAAAGATTTGCTTCATTGGAAGATTTGAAAACTCACGAATGTACAATTGAAGAAATTGAAGAATACGAACCACATATCGCTTTAGGCGGTGTTATCTATGCTGGTGTTGATTACGAAGCAATCTTAAGAGAAGCAGAAAAAGAAGCAGATGTTATACTTTGGGATGGCGGAAATAACGATATGCCTTTTTACAAAGCAGATATCATTTTCACAGTTGTTGATCCTCATAGACCGGGACACGAATTAACTTATTATCCCGGAAATACTTCATTAAGATTAGCTGATGTTGCAATCATAAATAAAATTGATTCAGCAGATGCTAAAAACATTTTAGAAGTTAGAAACAACATCAAAAAAGTAAATCCAAAAGCAAAAATTATTGATGGCGCTTCTCCTTTATTTGTTGATGATCCTTCAGTAATTGTAGGTAAAAAAGTTTTAGTAGTGGAAGATGGTCCAACATTGACTCACGGAGAAATGGAATACGGTGCAGGAACAGTTGCAGCAATGAATTACGGTGCAGCTGAAATCGTTGATCCAAGACCATACACTGTAAAATCAATTACAGCAACTTATGAAAAATATCCGAAGATCGGTGTACTTCTTCCTGCAATGGGATATGGCGATGATCAAATGAAAGATCTTGAAGATACAATTAACAATACTGAATGTGAATCAGTTGTAATTGGAACTCCGATTGATCTTGGCAGAATTTTGAAAATCAATAAACCATCAACACGCGTTAAATATGATTTGCAGGAAATCGGCGGAAATACAGTTGAAAGCATTCTTAAGGAAAAAGGAATAATATGAAAAAGTTAGCTGTTGTTGCTTTCGGTGGAAACGCTCTTTTAAGAGCCGGTCAGCAAGGAACTGCCGAAGAACAAGAACAGAATTCCTATGAAACCTGTAAGAATCTTCTCGGTTTTATTAAAGCCGGTTATGATGTAATTATAACACATGGTAACGGTCCTCAGGTAGGTAACATCTACTTGAGGAGCGATGCCGGTCATTCGGTTTACAAAATTCCGAAAATGCCTTTGGATATTTCCGTTGCCGATTCCCAAGGTGAAATCGGTTATATGATCGAAAGAATGATGCGAAATCTGTTGATCGAAAACGGAATTGATAAAAAAATTGTGACCGTATTGACTCAGGTTTTAGTTGACAAAAATGATCCGGCATTTCAGGAGCCTACTAAACCGGTTGGTCCTTACTATTTGAAGGAAGAAGCTGACCTTATGGCAAAAGCCAATAACTGGGTTTTCAAAGAAGATGCCCGTAAAAGAGGCTGGCGAAGAGTCGTTGCCTCGCCGAAACCTTTGAATGTGTTAAATTCGGAGATTATCGGCGAACTTGCAAAACAAGGGAATATCATAATCGCTTGCGGCGG
>CBDUBH010000004.1:0-69645 GCA_965365345.1 uncultured Melioribacteraceae bacterium | reverse complement strand
TTCTGTTAAAGATTCAGGCGAAGGAATTTCGAAAGAAAATCTTCAAAATATTTTCGAGCCGTATTTTTCAACAAAGAAAAAAGAAACCGGCGGCGGATTGGGACTTTATATGGTTTACGGAATCATAAAAGCTCACAACGGTTTTATTGATGTAAAAAGTAAACCGGGCGAAGGAACTCAGTTTGATGTTTATCTTCCCGTTTATTTTGAAAATGCCGGAGTTCAAATTCCTGCAAGTGAAAAAATTATCGTTTTAGCTGATGATGAAATTATGCTTCGCGATATTTTGGCTGAACTTTTGGAATCAAGCGATTATCACGTTTTGTGTGTGCAGGATGGAAAAGAAGCGCTACAGCTTTTGACCGAGGAAATAAAAGCCGATCTTTTGATAATTGATATGAACATGCCGGTAATGGATGGTTTAACTTGTGTAAAAAAATTACGCGAAAGCGGAGGTGAAATTCCTGTTGTGCTTTCATCCGGAAATGATACTGAAAATATTAAAGATGAATTGAATATTTTGAAAATTTCGGCTGTTTTAACAAAACCTTATGAATTTGATTTCCTATTTGAAGAAATAAAGAAGATTATTTAGGAATGGAAAATGGAAGAATGGAAGAATTGAAAATGGAAAATTAATTTAGAAGTCTTTCGGCAAAAATTAAAAAGTCATTGAATTTTTGATCTTAAATATTTAATAAAACCTGAAAGTTGATATGAAATTTCCATGCATTTTGAATTTAATTTAGAGAATTCATTTTCTGAAATGTAACCTAAGTCCATTGCGATATATAACATTGATCTGACTTCGCCTGCTGATGCTTTTGCATACATCAAAAATTTTGAAAAATCCGCATTTGAATTTCTTTCAAATCCTTCTGCTATATTGTTTAAAATAGAAATTGATGCCCTTTTAATTTGATCCTGAAATCCAAAATCAAATTTAAGCTTCTCATTTGCTGACATTCTATAAATATCACCTATAAGAATTCTTGCATCTTGCCATACTTTTAATTCTTCAAAATTTTTGTAAATATTTTTCTCATTATTTTCCATTTTCCATTTTTCCATTTTCCATTAATCCCTCATTCCTTTTTATCGTTATCCAAGCCTAAATTCAGATCGATCATTTTTATATTATTAACGTAAGGAGAAAAATTCGGATTTTTGATCTGTTTGAATTTTTCCAGAACATTATTAATTTCTTTGATCGCGCCTTCAATAAAATTCACTTTTTTCAAAATTGCTTCGCGTGAAATTTCCGGTTTGTTAACTTCACGTTTAATTGCCGTTGCAGAAAGATTTATTAAAGTAAGCGGCTGCTTGATCTCATGATTTGCGGTTACAACCGTTGCGGCAAATGTATTTATCTTTTCCATTTCCAAAAGAAGTTTGTAAGTTTCGCGCAGCTTTAAAGCTGAATTTATTCTTGCCAAAAGCTCAACTTTATTTACCGGCTTTCTGATATAATCGAACGCTCCGGCTTGCAATCCCTCTTTAGTATTTTCGGCTTCGGTTTTTGCCGTTACCAAAATCACAGGGACATCTTTGGTAACGGGATTATTTACTAAGGTGCGACAAACCTCAATTCCGTTTAAGCCGGGCATCATTACGTCAAGTAAAACAAGATCCGGCAATTCATTTATTGCGCGTTCCAATCCTGTTTGTCCATCGTAAGAAGTTATAACTTCGTAACCTTCTCTTTCAAGTTTATCCTGCAATAAAAAAACGCTATCGGGATGATCATCAATTATCAAAATTTTCTTTTTCATATTAAATTTCCGTGGAATTATTAAATAACCTGCCGATCTTAAACGAAAGCGATAAAGAATCAACCGGCTTTGTTACAACATCATTAAAACCGTTTCGTAAAATTATATCTTCCTCTTTCCGCATTGCCTGTGAGGTCAATGCAAAAACCGGAATTTCTGCTGGCAAAGTATCCTGTTTTATTTTTTTTATAGTTTCAAAACCGTCCATTTTAGGCATCATAATATCGAGTAAAATCAGGTCGGGAATATCGCGCTGTAAATAATCTAAACACTCATTTCCGCTTTTTGCCAGAACAGCCTCATAACCGATATTTTGAAGAACATCTTTTATCAGATCAAGATTTGAATCTTCATCATCAACAACCAAAACTTTCAGTTTAATGTTCCGGCTTTTTGTTTTTAAGAATTTTTGAGATTTTTCCCGATTTGCCGGATCATCACTTTTTGGATCAATCCAAATTGTTGAGCTATCATCAATCGGGGATTCAATTTCAAATTCAAGCCGGTCTTTTATAACCTTTAAAACATCAATAGGATGCTTGCGTGATTTCAAAGCAACTTTTTCGAAATTGTGTAAAAGTCTGCTTAAAACTTTTTCGTCAATTTTTTCAGGGAGCGTAACCAAAACCGGAATTTCTTTTGTGGAAATATTATCTTTTAATTTTGCGATAAGTTCCATGATATCAATTTCTTCGTGCGCTGCATTAAAAATTAAAATATCGGGATGAACCTTTAAAATATTCCTGTAAGCATTTGCCGGATCTTTTAGAAAATGAAGTTTGATATTTTTTTCTGAAACCTGATCTTTTATTTTATTCAATAAATTTGATGAATTATCAATTGAAAAAACAGATTTAATTTCAAAATTTGTCAATCTTTCAAGCCGTGCCATAAAATTTGTAATGCCTTCAATGTCGCTTTCAGTAAAAAAATCAAGCACGGGAAGTCCGTAGCCAAGATTTAATTCTTCATAAAATATCGTAAATATCAGCGGAATATTTTTATATTTTTTGTTCAGCTTTAGTTCGCTTAAAAAACTGATACCGCTTTTATCCGATAAAGCCGCGTTTGCAACAATCCCGAAAGGATTCAAATTTTTCGCTTTGTTTATGCCATCACTGAAATTATCTGACAAGATCACTTCAAAATTTTTCGTGCTCAAATATTCTGAAATAATATTTTGAATTTTAGGATTTGAATCAATAACAAGGATTTGCTTTTTGTTTTTCGGATCAATTTTTGATTCAGTTAAAAATAAATTTTCCTGTTTCGTAAATTCTTTCAGATCTTCCATAAAAATTTCTTTTTCACCGGAAATTTTTTCTGATAATGAATTATTATTTGAAGTATGATGTGTAGAATTCAATTTTGATTTGATATAAATCTGCGCGCTTAATAATTTAACCGCATCCTTTAATTCTTCAAATTTTTCTTCATTTAATTTTTCCAGAAAAGCCAGTTCTAAAATTCCCGGCTTTTCCTTTTGAAATTCAAGCGGAAAAAATAAAATCTCATTTACTGAAAGATCAGTAATTCCGGTTTTGATAACGGGTTTATTTTCATGAAATTCAAATCTATGCGGTTGTGAACTTTCAAAGATCATCGCTACTAATTCATCATTCGATTCAATATTTTTTAAAGAACTGCTTAACCCGAAAGTTGCTGCGGATTCAAAATTTTCTTTTTTCAATAAAATTATTCCTGCAACCGCGGAAAAATTTACCGATATTTTCTTCAAAAGCTCATTACACATTTTAGAAAATGAATGAGCGGGAAGCATTAGTTCAAGATATTCTATCAATTCGTTATTTTTTTGTTTATTGAATTCAGGCATTTTATTTTTCAAAATTATTTAACTGGTTTTAGACATACAGTAATCAATTTTCGTTCCGTTAATTTAACATAAATTATGATAATTCCATTCGCTCCCGGACTTTATTTTTTAGTCAGTATGATTTAGCGATACCTTGAGATTGTTTCAATACTTTCGCAATGACAAGAAAAGCAGAGATTGCTTCGTCACTTCGTTTCTCGCAATGACAGACAAAAACATCGCACTGACATTTTACTTACTTGTCATCGCGATCCGTCTGAGTCGGAGGGCGATCTCTGTTTTTTTTACGAACTCAAATCTTTCCATTGCGGATTTATAGAATTTATAAGTTCTATCTTTTTCTTTCTTGATCCGCTTTTTATTTTCTTTTCCCTTTCAATAGCTGAATTTATATCCGAGGTAATTTCACAATATACAAGTTTATTCAGATTATATTTACTTGAAAAGCTTTTTAATAATTTATTTTTATGTTCATAGATTCTGCGCTCTAAATTGTTTGTTATTCCGGTATAAAGAACTGTATTATTTTTATTTGTGATTATATATACATAATAGTTATTCATAATTGTTATTTTTTAGATTTATGAGATTGCTTCGGTCAAAAATTCCCTCGCAATGACAAAAAACCAGATTGCTTCGTCCCAGATCTAATCGGGACTCGCTATGACAGAAACGACTAAATTGTCATCGCGAGGGGTTTGTAGAACGACGTGGCGATCTTTCTGATTAAAATCAGAGATTGCTTCGTCCCGATTAAATCGGGACTCGCAATGACAAAGTCATTCTTTTTGTCATCGCGAAGGAGTGAAACGACTGTGGCGATCTCTGGGATTGAAGAAGAGATTGCTTCGTCGCTACGCTTCTCGCAATGACATGAAAAATCTGTGCAATGACTGAAATACTATTATAACGACAGAAGAAAAATTGTCTATTGCATAGAAAGATTAAAACTCCATAAAGATGAAAAATACTTCAACTCTTATCAAAGAATTTTAAACCGGAATATAAACTTAATTTCCAGACACAAATTTCTATATACAATTTTTATTTAAAAAAATAAATCCGGATTTTGCAATCCGGATTTATTAAAGCAAAAGAAGAATCTACTTATTATCTTTTAACTCGGTACTTATTTTGTGATGATCTTAATCTCCGGGTTCGGTTTCTTTTTGCAAAACTTTTCTGATGGTTATCAAAAGTTCATCCAGATCGTATGGTTTGCTGATAAAATCATTTGCTCCCATTTTAGCGGATTCTATCGCACTTTTTACATCTGCATAAGCGGTAAGCACAATAACTTTTATAAATCTGCCGCGTGCCTGCAATTGTTCAAGTACATAAAATCCATCTTTACCGGGCATTTTTAGATCAAGCAAGATCAGATCAACATTATCGTTAAGATCAAGGTATAAAAGCGCTTCATCAGCGTGATTTACCGAATGAATTGTATATCCGATTTCCGAAAGTTCTTCCCCGAGTACCGTACAAAGATTTATATCATCATCAACTATTAAAATAGATTCCATTATTCTCTCAATTTATGATTGATGGTTTACTTATTTTTCAAATCGTTTATTCTGTATTTTTTGATCTGATCGTCATGATTTCTCAATTCGGATTTGATCTTATTTTCAGATTTTATGTTGTTCATTCTTTCTTTCAATGTCGGTAACAATTCGGTTTTTATAAGAATTACAACTTCTTTCTTTTTGATCTGTTTTTGTTCACTGCCGAAAATATATTTTAAGCCGAACACCCACCAAGGCAGATCTCTTAGAATGGGAATTCCTGTTTTAACTATAACTTCATCATTTACGAAAAGTCCGCCTATCACGGTTTCTTCACCGTTAAGCATTAAAACCTGAGTTGAAGCCTGAGTCTTTTTAATTTCGGTTGTTACTTCTGAAGGGATTGCAGAACTTCTTTCAACTGTTAAGTTCAAAAGAACATAATCAACACCATCTTCATTGTAATAATGCGGAGTAACTTCAATAATGGAACCTGTCGAGAAGAATTTTTCGGTTGTATTACCGGCAAAGTCTCTTTGCTTAATTGAAAAATCGCTACCGATCTGAATTCTTCCGGGCTGGTTATCTCTAACAGTTACAGAAGGACTTGCAATAATTTCACCAAGATTTTCTGTTTCAAATAATTTGAATAAAGCTTCAGCGGAAAGTGAAAAATCACCGAAAGTTGTACTGATCTTTGGTTTCAAATCCCAGCCTGCAGGTAATCCTTGGTTTTGCTGTCCACCGGCACCGCCTGATTTTTGATTAGGATCTTGTTCAGTAAAAGTTCTGAATTCACTTCCTATAGCATAACCTTCTTTTGTGTTTGACAATAAAGATTTCCAACTTATACCTCTATCTCTCATTTCAGCAACATCTGATTCAAAGAATACCGCTGAAATTTTTACTTCTCTTGAATCAACCGAAGCATAGATATCTTCTTTGGGCAATTCTTTTGAATCTCTTTTCTTTACAACAATTGAAGCTTCTTTTTCTTCAAATACAAGATCGGCATATTGCACTATTAAGGTCAAAGCTTTTTTATATTGCAATTTCTGAATCGGAATTCCGATAGGAGCGCTGCTTTCAACTGTGGAAACAATAGTTTTACCGCTGTATTTTTCGCTTATTCTGTTCAATGCATCAATCGCCTGATTGAACGGCATTGTTTCGGAAAGCGTTACAAGTTCTTCGGGATTAACATATCCGCCCAACATTTTTTCTAAATCTCTTTGAGCGAAAACAGGGCTTGCCAATGCAAGCATGATCAAGGTTATAAATATCTTTTTCATTTTATTTACTCTTTTTATTTTCTTCAGTTTCTAATTGTAAGTTAATTTTTTCGATTATTCCGCCTTTGTTAAGAATGAACGATACTCTGTTTTTGTCATAATCAATTTTGGTCAAATAACCGAGATAAACTTTATCGCCTTCCCAAAGAACAAATGAATTACCTTTTGAATCCGATAAATAAGCGCCTTCAGGCAATAAAGCCAGAAGTTTAGCGCCTTCAACTTCTAAAAGTCCATCAAGATTCGGAGGAAGTTCATTTCTGATCAAAGGATAGAAAATATCATATTTTTGTGCGGGAGTAAGATTATTTTCGACCAAAGTTGCCGAAGAAAATCTGTCATCGTTCGCAAAATAAGTTTGAGCTTCAAAAGCAAAGTTTACCATATAATGCGGAATACCTTCATCATCAACACTTAAATAAGAATTGATTGTACCTTTACTGATTTTCTTTAACTCTTTGCTCTGCTCAATCGCATAAATTAACTTATAAAGATCGTTGTATTCACCGGTGCCGGAAATTTTATATGTAAAATAATTGAAATCCTTATCGGTTTTGCTATCGGCATATTCAATATTTACAGTTGCTTCCGGTGAAAAACTGAAACTTGTTTTATTAATAAAATTGAAGAACTTTGTTTGTGCAACGGCTTTGGGAATGTTGAATTTTCTTGCAGCCAAAATTGAATCAAGTTCCGCAGCTTTGAATTTTACATCGTTCAATCTGTTTTGCAGATCAACGGGATCATATTTTTCTCTTTCGAGTTTCTCTTTTTTTGAGCTTAGTTCATCAAGTTTTCCTTTTTGAAAAACAAAACTATAAACGCCGCCCGCAATTGCAATTAAGAGAAGGATCGAAGTTAATATTAAAGTATTTTTAATTTTTAGGCTCATTTTTCTTATCCGTTAAATTTGTTACGTCAAAGTTTAACTTAAATTTGAAGGAGTTAGCTTCTCTTAATTTTTCCTGCATTATACTGTTAAGTATCGAAGACTGGTAAGAATCCGCAAAAGCGGTAAGTACGCTTCTTGAAAGTCCGTATCCGTTAGCTTCGGCTTTTCCGCCATCGCCAATGCTTAAGCTTGTAAGCCACATATTTTCACGAACGCCCATAAAGCTGCTCATATCCTGAAGCATATTGGTCCAAACTTCCGTTCCTTTTGTTGCTTCATCCAAAATTGCCTGAGTCGCTCCGAAATTATTTACCTTGCCTTCATACTGTGCAATTTCATCTAATACAAGTTGATTTTGCTGCTGTAAAAGCGTAAGCTCTTTAATTCTTTGATCGGCTTCCCTGATCTCTTTTCCATTATCAAGTACAACTTTTGTAAAGTAGAACGTAACTAAAAAGATAAGTCCTAAAACCGCGAAACTGTGCCATGCGAATTGGAAAAACTTCTGTTCATCTTTTACATATTTCGGAAGAAGATTTATTCCGGTGTGAACTTTATTCAATTCATCAAAATATTCCTGAGCTATTGCAATAGGAACGCTGAATGAAGAAAGTTTTCCTTTATAAACATCATCAACTTCGGAAGTATCAATATTATCAAATTCCAATTTGCTAACGTTTGCTTCGGGGAAAGTTCCGTAGAACGAAAGAATTAAATTTTCGGATTCATCTTCACCGCAAAGAACTACGTTATCCAATCTCGGAATTCCGCCGTTTTCCATTTCCAAAAGAATTTTTGAAAAGTAAACATCGTAAGTATGAAGATTTGCGGTTCCGATATCTAAAGTCGCGCCAATGTGCTTTAATTTCTTTCCCTGCAAAAAGATAAGTTTACTGTATTCTTTTCCTACGTAAACTATCAAAGAATAATCTTCAGGGAAGAATTTCTTTCTTTTGGCGATATAATAAGCCAGAGAAATTTCGGCACTTTTTACCGCGGCTATTTTGTAATATCTTTTATTATGATATTGCGCCAGACCGTTTATTATATTGATACAGTTAAGTTCGCCATCGGCAAAAACGGTAAGCAAAGAATTTCCGGTGGTTTCGGTATAGCTCAAATTATCTTTTGAGATACTTAAATTCTTGGTCTTCTGAATATCGTCAATTATCGCCTGCTTTAATTCATTGACCGGAAGGTTTTTATTTCCTTCAAAAATATGATAATGAATTGCAGGTTCGGTAACTGCCTGAAGGAATTCGGAATTATTCAGCTTTATACCGGTTAAAGCCGAATGCAGCAAGCTTTCGTGAGAAATTCCACCGCCAAAACCTTGTCCCGGAGTTGCGGTGCTAATAGAAACATCACCTAAACCGCCCCCGTCAAGATTCAATGCGCTAATGGTTTCTACTTCAGCTGCATGCGGTTGAAAAACGTCATAATCCGAAAGCCGGACTATCTTCAGTCTTTCATTTTCCGAAGTTACCACGGCAACTTTTGTGTCGTTACCTTCGTGATATAAACAAACTAATGATTTCATAATTTACACCGCTGTAAGTATTTGTTGCATTCTTGTTTTATTATTTGAATATGCCATTGCACTTTCTAAAGTAATTCTTTTTTCTAGGTATAACCTTTTCAAATCCTGTTCCATTGTGATCATACCGAATGGTGCGCCCTGATTGATCATCATATAAATTTCACTTGTGTTATTATTTTTGATCGCTGCTCGTACGTTAGCGTTAACAACTAAAACTTCTTTTGCCAGAACACGCTTGCCGTCAGTGCTTGGAATAAGCTTTTGCGAAACTACAGAAGTTAAAACATCTGCCAAACGGTTTCTAACACGCTCTTGTTCTGCGGAAGGAACTTCCGCTATAATTCTATCAATTGATTCAACAGCTGAAGACGTGTGAAGTGTAGAAAATACCTTATGACCTGTATCTGTTACCTCTAAGGCAGCCAATATCGTATCCGGATCACGCATTTCACCGATCACGATGATGTCGGGATCCTGACGCAAAGATTGCACCACCCCTTCTTTAAATGACAATACATCCCTGCCCACTTCCCTGTGTCTTATGATACACGCTTTTGATTGATGAACAAATTCAACAGGAGAAGCGATAATTACAACATGAGCGGGATCAGTTTGGTTATGCCAATCAACAATGGCATCCAAAGTTGAAGATTTACCTGAACCGGTAATTCCTGTGATAAGTGTCAATCCCTGTTTTACAAAAGCATGACTTAAAATTTTCATTACGTTAGGATGAAATCCTAATGTATCAACCGATCTTACATTTGCTGAGATTGAACGCATGTTCAATGCAAGGCGATCAAGATCGAAATAGGCATCGCATCTGAATCTAATTTCTTTGAAATTTCTTTCTAATCTGAATGTATATGAAAAGTCAAGATTTTTGGTAAGAAGTAAATATTTTCTTTGATTTTCGTTTATAAGATTTAGAATCAAAACAGCGGTCTCATCAGCGGTAAAAGTCGGGAGTTCTTTAACAGTCTGTTTTTTACCGTAAATTCTGAACCAAACATGATCGTTTGTTCCGTGTCCGCCCACTTCAATATCGGAAGCATCCATATCAACCATTCTTGTAAGGAATTTATTGATCATGTTCCACAAGATAACTTTTTCGCTGTCATCAATTTTATCCATATTTTCAACCATCCAGGTAATTCTATCCGGACCGAAATATGAATCGGGGATGTTCCCGATAAAGTTTGACAGTATTAATTTTACTTCTTCAACCATTTCTTTTTAGAATTTTAGAATTTAAGAATGCGAGAATTTAGAAGTTTCCAAATCTCAATTTTTAAGAATTTAAGAATACAGAATTAAGAAGCTTCCAATTCCATTTTTAATTTATAAGTATAGCTGTTCAGAAGTTTTGAAACTTCATCTGCTAACAGATTTATTGTATTATCGTTAGCTATAAATATTTCTTTAGCGATTGCGTTCTTTTGATAGCCCCTCATCACGTCAAAGTCGGACAAGCCTTTTATCCCTGCCTACCGTCAGGCAGGCTCTCCCCAAAGGGGCGAGGAAAGATTGCTTCGCTCGCAATGACATTATACTTGTTTGTCATCGCGAGGAGTTCAAAGAACGATGCTGCGATCTCTGTGATTAAAAAGCAGAGATTGCTTCGCTACGCTCGCAATGACAGATCAAACAAATGTTGTCATTACGAGGAACAAAGTGACGAAGTAATCTCCGAGATTGCTTCATCCCTCCCGATTAAATCGGGAAATCGGGATTCGCAATGACAATTTTCAATATGTCATCGCGAAGGAGTCTTCGACTGCGGCGATCTCAAGAGATTGCTTCGTCCCGATTTTATCGGAACTTGCCTACCGGCAGGCAGGCTCGCAATGACACTGTAAAGTATGTCATCGTTTAATTTCATTTTTTAAAAGAACATTTTTAGCTTCTTCAATTGTACATTGTAAATTTTACATTGTACATTCTAATCATCTGTTGTGGCGGCGATGACTTCCTGGATTGAGGTCAATCCGAATTTTACTCTTTCCAAGCCGCTGTCACGTAATGATAAAGTTCCGTCTTTTCGTGCCTGCTCACGGATTGCGGTTTCATCAACTTCGTTACCGGAGTTAACAATTATCTCACGAATTTCTTTTGTGAAATACAAAGCTTCGTGAATTGCCATTCTTCCTTTGAATCCGGTTTTAAGACATTTATCACATCCAACCGGTTCGTAAATTGTGTAATTGCGCCATTCTTCAATATTTAATCCGGCTGATTTCATCAAAGCTTCATCTAAATTTCTTACCGGCTTTTTGCAATCGCATAATTTTCTTATAAGTCTTTGCGCTACAATAATATTAATTGCATACGCGATCAAAAAAGGTTCAATACCCATTTTATAAAGACGCGAAACCGCACCTGATGCATCGTTTGTATGCAAAGTTGAAAATGTTAAGTGTCCGGTGTTTGCAAGTTTAATAGCAACTTCGGCTGTTTCCTTATCACGCATTTCACCCACAAGTACGATATCCGGATCGTGACGCAAAATTGATCTTATCGCCTGCTCAAAATTCATTTTGTAGCCGATCTTCAACTGGCGTGCGCCTTCGATAACATATTCAACCGGATCTTCAACGGTTAGAACGTTTACGGTTGGATCAACAACTTGATACAAAGCAGCGACAAGAGTCGTACTTTTACCGGAACCTGTGGGCCCTGTTAAGATCACCATTCCCTGCGGTTTTTTAATTGCTTTCTGAAAAGCTTCTTTTGCGTATCCGAGCAAACCGAGTTTGCTTAGATCCTTAATAACTTTTCTATCATCAAGAATACGGATTACAATACTTTCAAATTTATTTTTTAATTCTGTTCCTACTGTGGGAAGTACGGAAACACGAAAACGGATGATATGATTATCAATTTCTCTTTGAATGAAACCGTCCTGCGCGCGTTCTCTTTCAAATCTATCCAATCCTTTTGATCTGTCTTTTACAACTGCTGAAAGAGCTTCGGGCATTGTATTTTCCTGAACGTGCCAGAGTTTTAATTTTCCATCCAACCTGAAATAAATTTCGGTTTTGTTGCCGACCTTCGGAATTATATGAATATCACTTACGCCTTTGCGGGTTGCTTCTACTAACGCGGCTTCAACAAGATTTATAAGCGCACTTTTATTGATCTCGGCATCTAATTCATTTTCATCTACGCTATTTTCTTCCCTTTCAACAAGCAGTTCTTCATTACTTTCTTTTAAAGCTTTTAAGAATTGATTTTCGGGAGGGAGAACAAGCTGCATTAAAACGGAATAATCTTTTTTGCGAAGAAAAGTAACTTCATATTTACGCGCGTTCAAGCCGAACGCTATTTTCGGGATCGATTTTTCAGTGGGATCTACAGTCGCAAGAATTAATTTATCCCTAACTTTATCATCGTACATAAAAGGGATAACATGCTTTTCAAGCATCTGCTGTTTTACTTCATCACTCTGACTTGTGATGATCTTTCTAATTTCGTCTATGCGTTCCTGGGAAAGTTCCTCCGGGCGGATATTCAATTCCCTGAAAGCGTAAAGCACTGCTACTTCGCGAAAAATAGTATCGTGATCATAGCCAAAATCTTGCACGAGTATCTGCGCAAGATTTCTTTTAATTTTATGAGTATCATTTTGCTTTGCCTGAAGCGCCTGCTCTAAAATCTGTGTATCAATTATCCCTTTTTTAAGAAGGAGATAACCGATCTTATCTGTCATCTCTAAACTTGCATCAATCATACGAATCTTGCTTTTTCAGGTTCAACATTTAATTCTATATGATGGCCAGTCACTCCAGGATTTTTAGGACTTATAGTTGCAGTTTCTGCCGAAACCAGAGTCAATAATATCATAACGATCATAATAAACATTGCGATCACTACTTGAATAAGCTCAATAATATTTTTAAGCTTGTAAACTGTTTCACTTTCGTAATAATTTGCCAGCTGTAATGCTGTATTTTTTATAGTTCCTGTTTCTTCACCTGAATGGAATCTTGAAAGCGCTGTATCGGTAAAAACTCCTGCCAAGGCAAAAGATTCGGTAATTCCTTTACCTTTTTTTATCATTTGAGGAATGGCGACATTTTTTACCTGATCTTCGAAATAAGCGTTGCCGCTTGCTTCGGCGGCAATTCTAACCGGTTCAATACTTTCAGCTGAGCCACTGTATAGAGTAAAAAATACACGGCAAAAAACTTCAATCGCAGTTTTGTGAATTAATGTTCCCATAACAGGGATCTTAATTAAATATTTGTCAACTAATAATTTACCTTTTTTAGTTGCGGCAAATCTCCATAATATGATTGGAGGAGCAATTGTTAATATTGTCAACAACAGCCAATACTCCATTATAAAATCACTCATTTTAAGAGTAAAAGCTGTCATAGGAGGGAGATCAATTTTGAATCTTACAAACATTTTCGCGGTTTCAGGAAAGATATATCCTACATAAAATAATATTGCAATTAGTAAAACAAAGATTGTGACCATTGGAGTGATCAAAGCACTTCTGATATTCTTTTTAAATTCTTGTCTTCTTTCAAGGAATTTTGCTGTAGCTCTGTAAATCTCTGCCATATTACCTGATTTTGAAGCAAGTCCAAGCATATAAGCGGTAAATTTACCGAACACACTTTGATAACGCATAAAAACCGCTTCAGAATCAGCGCCTTTTTTAAGCTCATTATTAATATCTTTTAATGCTTCTCTTAAAGCTTTATTTTCGGTATCATTTGTAAGGAGTGTTAAAACCTCACTGAAAGGAAGTTTCTGATCGAGCAGATCCGCACTTATTTTTACAAAAGTAACAATATCATTCTGAGGGGGTTTCATGTTGAAATCGAGCAGAACAGGCTGAATGGAAACTACCTGATAACCCATTTTCATAAAAGCATCAGCAACTTCTTTTTTGCTGAATGCTTTCTGTTCGCCTTTTACCGGTTTTTCATTTCCTCGCTTTACCTTGTAAAGGAAAGTTGTTTTCTTCTCGATGGAAATAATCTTTAAGTTATTTCTTTCGGCAAGATTATGAACCTTCTTTTTACCTTCGCGAAATGAATCAACGGATAAGTTACCGCTTATTGCTTGTCCGTTACTCTTTTGAGCATTAAATCTTATTTCAACCATGTTGGAACTTTATATTTGTAAAATATTTACTTTTTAGATAACAAAATGTGGCTGCTAATTTAAACAGCCACATTTCTCACATTCATTACAATTTAAAAATTAAATTATCTAGTAGCGCCAAATGCAGATGTCATTCCAGTTGGAGTTACTGTAGTTGTAACACTCCAGATATAGGAAGTTTCAACTGGAGTTCCTTTAATTGTACAAGATTGATCACCATCTGTAATAACATAAGTAGCAGTTGTAGTTGTCTTTAATAATGTTGGTACAATTGCATTAAATCCAACAAATTTATTTCCACCACCACCCATTGCAGTTGGTTTTTTGAAAAATTGTTGAGCTAAGGCACCAATATTTGTAGCTTCTGATACAACAGTATCTTTAGTAGATTGTTCAGCATTTGCATTGAATAAGTTGATACCTACTACAACCGCTACACCAACGATGATAACACCAAGAACGATAAGTAATAATTGTTGTTGACCCATTTTAGATCTCCTAATAAGTTGTTATTGAAAATGATAGTTTTTTGTTTTTGATTTAGAACAATCTTTTTTTAGTAATTTGTATAAGTAATAATAAAATCTTTTGGCAGAATCTTCATCTTAACTATAAGGGAGTCTGTATCTGTAACTAATTCGCTTCCTACTGCTGTTATCTCTATTTCACTTCCATCAGGACCGGTAATTTCATATGAAGCGCTAAAATTTCTTTTCATATCATTAGGGATTTGCCAACCTTCAAAACTTCTGCCACCACCACCCATAGTTGTCGGCATATTATAATGTTTTTGTGCCATATTCCCCAAACTCATCAGCTCAGTAACAATATGATTCCTTTTTTGTTCAAGAGCGTGGGTTCTAAATAGAGTAATTCCCAATAATATTGCTATCCCAACAATTATCACACCAAGCACAATTAAAAGCAACTGTTGTTGTCCCATTTCAAGCTCCGGCGCTCAAAAGTTTCGGTTCGATATTCTTTCTTCTTGTTTTCATGTTATATTACTTTTCAAATTAGGTGCCAAAGGTTTTGTAAAGTTATAATCCCGCCAAAAATATTTTCAAAGAACATAAAATTCATTTGATAATATTATCGGAGGATTAATTAAAAAAGTTAATTAATAAAGAAATTCTGCAATTCATAAGTCATTATCGGCAAGTCGTAACCAATTTAAATGGGGAAAAAACAATCTCTTTTTATCATTTACTTACTGCACGCCCCACTTACGCCCATGCAAAATTATTTATAATCAGCAAATAATACAAGTAATTGTTTCCGATTATTTTTTATTTTAAAGGAAATATTTTCCGAAAAGGGTAAGGTCATAAAATTCGGGATGAAATTGGCTAAATGTGGACAAATGTTTGTCAGCTGTCAGCTATCAGCGGTCAGCATTCAGCCTTAAGAAAAGCAATTAACTGCAAAGTCGCGAAAGCGCAAGGGAGAATTTTGGGGAAGGAAAAAATGAACCACAGAGGCACGGGAACTTAATGAAAAGATACAAAGATGGAACGATACAAAGATTAAAAAACGCTGTCATTCCGGTTGTCCGTAATCTGACAGCGTAGAAAATATAAAAAGCAGAGATTGCTTCACTAACGCTCGCAATGACATTGTAGTTGTTTTGTCATCGCGAGGGAGTCCCGATTTAATCGGGACGACTGCGGCGATCTCTGTACGTTAAAATCAGATTAAGATTAATAAAGAAATCACAACAACCCCTAAGCCCCTTTTTTAAGTGGGAATTTCAAATCAGAGATTGCTTCTCCGTCTGCGGCGTATCGCAATGACATTATAGTTACTTTGTCATCGCGAGACACGAAGTGGCGTGGCGATCTCGTTATTAAAATGCACAGATTGCTTTCCCGGACAAGCCGGGACAGGCTCAGTTCCTCCTCGCAATGACAAGAAAGGTTTTCGGGCAGACGAAATGACATAATTTTTGTAAAAAGGTATTTTTTTTCATTACAAAAAATATTTAGAATTTCATTTGTATTTAATAAATCTTAAATTGATTTCGATTATACTAAAAATCAATAAACTATATTTTAATATGCTTTTTTTAGGTTTTCTATCAGTTATTCAAATATTATTTTTACCTGGTCTATTAGCTTTAAAGCTTTTTAATTTTAGAAATAATTCATTGCTTTACAAGTTTATTGTTGTAACCGGTCTGAGTTTGTATTTAAACTATCAAATTGCATTTTGGCTTACACTCCTGAAAATATATACTAAAACCTCATTTTTATTGATCTTTTTATTAGAACTTTTAGTTATCATATTTTTGTTTCGAAAATCATTTATTGCATTTTTAAATATCAGTTTAAAAGATATTTTATTAAAGAAATATAATTTTTACAGATCGAATAGTTTAGTAAACAGAGTAATGATATCTGTTTCATTTTTTATAATTCTGTTTTATGTAAGTTTGTTTATTAATAATTTAGGTTCAATTTTTTACTATAATGATGCAATAAAATCATGGAATGTATGGGCTTTGGAATGGGCATCTAATCTTTTCCCGCCCTTAACCGGGCATTATCCGCAAATTATTCCTGCAAACTGGTCAATCACTTACATTTTCACACAACCTTTGCAAGTTGATTTTTTTGCAAAATCTATGATGCCTGTTATTTTTATCGGTAATTTACTGATGATGCTCGGTCTTGCAATAAAGAAAAAAAACGGATTGTATCTTTTCGCTTTAATGATTTACGGAACAATTTCACCTTTATTATATTCTTTTGTTTTTATTGCTGATGGAAACACAGAACTTTTGGTTTCTTTCTTTGCTCTTCTAAGTTATTACGTAATTGTTTATGATGATGAAAATGATTTTGATCTGTCAAAATTTGTTTTGGTAACCATCTTTATTTCCGCGGCTGCACTAACAAAAATTGCCGGATTTTATATTTTCTGCTTGGGCTCTTTGTGGATATTTTGGTATGTAATAGTAAATAAAAATAACAGAAATTTTAGAAATGTAATAATTTCATTTATTGTTTATTTTTTGTTGGCTGCAATAAATCTATCCTGGTATTTTTTCAAACCTATGTATCAAGGTCTGGATCAATCATCTTATATGCTTCCTGATTTTCTTTCAAGATTTTTGCACGCCTTTGATATTATATATTATAGTATCGGACTTCCTATTCTTATATTCTTTGCCGTTGGAATCTTATTCAGTTTATTTGTTAAGAAGATAAGAATTTTAACAATATCAATTGTAATTCCCGTTATTTTACTTTGGGCATTTTTCTTTAGTTATGATTCAAGAAATTTGAATATTGCAATTCCGTTTATAGCCATTGTAACACCTTTTGGAATTATAAAACTTTTAGAGCTTATTACAAAAACAAGTTTTCAGAATATTTTTCTAATTAACCCTTCCTCTGAAAATAATTCAGCTCCGGTATCAAATAAAAAATTGCTGTTGATAGTTATAACCGGAGTTATTGCAGCATTATTAATAAAAAGCAATACATTTTTTAATTTTCTTGTAAAAATAAATGATTTTATAATTGCTAATTATTTTCATTATTTCAGAATTAATTACACGATTGAGTTAGGATACTATAAATACATTTTATATTTCTCAGAATCCTTATTAATTTTATTGATTCTTTTTATCACAATATTGTTTTTATATAAGTATAAAATTAAAGCGGGTTATATATTTGTTTTGTTATTTATAGTATTTGCTTCAATGAGCCTTATGTTTTCAGGAAGCGATTTAGAAAACAGACAAATCAAAGAGAAAAATTTGGTTGAAGTAAGAAATATTTATTCAAGATCATATACTTATCTGAAATATGAACCGGGATTTAAACAAATAACAACAAACATAAATGAATTAAAATCTTTCTTCCCTTATCCTTCTTCAAGATTTGTTTTTTCAGATCAAATAAGTAATAATTTCAAATACTTATTGATAAGTAAGAATTCACTTAATGAAAACGAAAAAGAGTTGCTGTATAGTTTTAGTACTGAAGAATATAGAGTTTTTTTAGAAGATGATAATTATGTATTAGTTAAAAAAGTAGCTGAATAAAAAACATTTATCAGAATATTTTCTGATTTGCCACAATTATTTTTTGAGAATGTTATATAACATAAGCGTTAAACATCTTAGTGACTTAAATTTTGAAAATAAAATATTCATTAATATTCTATTAGCCCAACTAAATTCCACTCATCCAAAATTATAACCGATATTTTATTTAAGATTATTATATATTTTGATTTTCAATTTTAGTATAAGTCAAATGAAAAAAAATCTTTTAAAATATTCTTATTTAATAATAATTTTTGCTTGTCTTGTTGTCTATCTTAAATCTCTCGCTTTCGGATTGGTTTATCTTGATGATATTTCAATAATTGAATACAACAGATTATTTAATGAACTTAAACCCGGAATCCAAGAATTTCTAAATGCCTTTTCAAATAATTTTTTGGGCGGGCATTATTACAGACCTGTAACTTCAATATCTTTTCTTTTTGATATTTCACTCGGAAAAGACAATCCTTTTTATTTTCATCTTTCGAATTTTATAATTCATACAATAACAAGTTGTCTGCTTTTTGTGCTTCTTCAAAAAATGAAATTTGAAAAACTTAACGCACTTTTTATTGCATTACTTTTTGCCGTTCATCCGGTTTTTATAAATGCAGTAGGATGGATCGCAGGCAGAGGTGATCTGCTGGCAGGAATGTTTTCTGTTGCCGGATTTATCGTTTTTATAAAATTTCTGGAATCTGAAAAACCTCATTTTTTCATTTTTTATTCTATCTTTTCAATGCTTGCGGTCTTATCAAAAGAAATAGGGATTGTTCTGCCGGTTATGGCAATATTTTATTTTTTTATTAGAACCGGAAATTTTCATTTAAATATTAAAAGCTTCATTAAACTTCTGGTTATAATTTCGCCGGTTTTTTTATACTATTTAATAAGAATTTTAATTGCATCAAAAGTTACTGTTGACAGCATTTATATTGGCGACTCTTTAAGAAATTTGAGAATGCTTTTTGAATTTCTTTCGAAATTGATTTTACCTGTTAATTTAAAAGTACTGCCTGATTATACTTATTTTGTAACAATAAGCGGAATAATATTTTTTGCTGTAATTGTTTTAATTCCGTTTTACTTAAAAACTATTAATAAAAAATTATATTATTTCGGATTGATCTGGTTTTTCGCATTTTTACTTCCCGCATTGCCCGTAAGAACAATGAGTTTTGACGGGTTTCAATATTGGGATTGCAGAATTTATCTTCCTGCAATAGGATTTTTTATTTTGATAGCTGAAATATTTTCAAAGTTTAATGATAAAATAAAAACAGCAATTTTTGTTATACTTATTTTATTTTATATTCCGTTGAATCTAATACAGTCAGAAAAATACAGAAACGCAATTTCATTTTGGGAATCGGCGGTAAGCGAGCAGCCGGAAAGAGCTTTATTTTATGAACGGCTTGCTAATATGTATTTTGCTAACGGCAGAATTGAAGATGCCGAAAGAACAATCAAAATTGCTTTAACCAAAAAATCAAAAGATTCCGATATGAAAAATAAAGCAGAAAGATTATTGGAGAAGATAGAGAAAGAACGAAGAGAAGAGAAATAAATAGATAATACGAAATAACCTCACCCCTGCCCCTCTCCTGCTTCAGGAGAGGGAGAGTAAATTATTATAAAGATATTAAGTATTTCCGGTAATTTGATCAGAATTTATAAAATTTTTATATGTATAAAAACCAAGTAAACTAAATGCTATTGCAAAAATAATTGAAATTACAAACCACGCCATATAATTATTAACTTCCATATTTCTCAAAATAAAAGGTCCGGTTTTATAGTTTAATATTTTAAAGACAGGAGAATATTCCCAATCTAAATAGATTAAGTTGTTTATAGTTATATAAATTCCTTTTGCTTTCTCCTTTAAATAAAGAATATGCAAAAATGAAAATAATTCACCTATTGCAAAATAAACTTGCTGAATTATACAAAGTCCACTAAATATACTTATATAAATAAACCGTTTTAATTGTTTTCTTTTCAGAATTTCTTTAAGTCCAATGGCAATTGGGATAAATAAAAATGGAATTATAATTACTAAATACCTTGGACCCAAACAGAACCCGGCATGCCAATCACTTCTGCTTGCGATAAAAAATAGTCTAATAATTATCATTCCAATTATTGCTATTGAAAGATGAGGATATTTCTTATGAAAATGTTTCCAAAACAAAATTCCTAAAATTATAATTGGCGAATAGATAAAAATTCCTTTACCACCGCTAATTGTCATTCCATACAAACCTCTTAACGGATTTACATACCACGCGTATCTAAATAAAGGATCAACTGTTCTACCTGTTTCAAAAATATTTCCAAATCTTAAATAGTTGTAATATAAAAGCAGTAAACTAAAAATACTTAAACCAAGAATAAAATTGAGACTGAACTTTATAAATCCTTGAATAACCAGTTTATCTTTAGATTCCTGCCCTAATATAAACATAAAAAAGAAAGGAACTGAAAGAACTGCGGTTATATGAGTGGTAATTGCTAATCCCAGCAAAAGTCCTGAAAAGAAATAGTTTTTAGATTTTTCTTTATCCAGTACATTTTCTTCGTTTTTTATAATAAACAAGAAGGAAGCAATTATGAATAGAGTACATAAGGGCTCACTGTAAAAATCCATTGTATAAATAAAGATAAGCGAGCCAAATGAATAGATTAGCGAAATAAATAAACTTAATATATTAGACTTCGTAATTCTAAATAATAAAAGATAAAAAAGGACAGCTCCAATTGATGATATTAAAATATTGAAAAAAGAAATTACAAATCTTTCAAAATGCCCATCCAAATTAGGTGGAGTCTGACCCTTAAAAAAATAGGTTCCGGCATTATTTTTATGAAAACTAATCGGAATAACTTTTTTATTAATTAAATAATTAAAATTATTTTTAACAATATATGCTATTTTTAAAAGTGGAGCAGCAACTATTGATGCGGTAGGACCGAATAATGAATAATCTTTTCCATCTAAGCCTTTTCCTAAACCAAATCTATTCCAATGAATACCCTCAGGAATAGAAAGTTCACCTCTTACCACTAGTGACTCTGTAGCTCGATACATGATTTCACTGTCAGGAAATCGAATTCCGCCATAATTAAAAAATGAATAAACAAGTAGATTTATTATGAAAACTAAAAAAGGAAAATATTTTTTGTTTTTCATGCTCCCCAAATCCTATAACTAATTAAAGTTTAATTTACCTTTTCCCTCAAGATTTTTTGCAAAATCAAAAGGATTCGAAAAATAAAAAAAAAATTTAAAATAATAAATATGAGAACAAATTATATTATTTGAGATTTATAATTTAGAAATCCGCTTCAATCTGAATGATGTGGCGATCTCTGTTTTTGATATTTGAATAAAGCTAAGAAAGAAAAACAACCCCCTTTGTTCCCTTTTCTAAGGGGGAATGGAAGGATTCCGGGCAAGTCATGCCTTCTGCAGGCAAGCGGGAATGACAAAATATATAGCAGAGATTTCTTCTACGCTTTTAGCGTATCGCAATGAACTGTATAAAAAAACAAGCAAAATATTTTACAGACTCTTTTTAATTTTAATATTTACCCATAATGTATTTATAGATAACCAGGATGAAGATAATCATCTACATAAACTCTGTTATTTTTGACTATTGCAATGACAGGAAATATACCAGATCTCGGCCAAACTTCCGGATTTTTACAATTTGCGGTTTTCTATTTAATTCAAAACGGAACCGGGCAAAATAATAATGATAGCTAAGCGCATATTTAACTCAGGATGAAATAAATACTTTAATCAGGAAACAATGGCTCTGGCAATATCTTTTTTTGAAGTCCCGAGAGCCAATAAGGATTTAATTATAAGATCAAGTGAAACGCTTGGATCTCCGGATTCTAGTTTAGCTACTCGTGATTGACTGGAATGAATTATATTTGCCAGATCAATTTGAGTGAGTTTTTTTTCATTTCTTAACTTTCTTAGATTTGCACTTAAGTTTAATTTTAATTCAATATAAGCAGATTCTTCCGGGGATAAGTCTAAAAATTGATCTACAGTTCCAACCTTCCAGCCTTTATTTTCTAGTTTTTTTATTTTTTCTTTAAGCATTATCATATTCCTTAATCCTTTTTTGACATATATCAATTATATTTTTAGGTATTCTCTGAGTTTTCTTATTAAATACTTCAAGAATTATTATTGCATCAGAATCTGTTCTATAAATAATTCGCCATGTGCTTTTTTCATCATTAATTCTCAGTTCATGGCATCTTGTTCCAATAATCGGCATTGGTCTTGATTGAGGTAAGTTTAATTTCTCTCCCTTCTGAAGCAATCTAAGAAGATAACCAGCTTCAATTCTTGCTTTAGAGGAAAAAGGTGGAGATTTAACTTCACCTTATAGCCATACTATTGGTTTATCTTGTTTATTCATTATTTTAATATATGTCATATTTGACATATTATCAATAGCGCTTTTAATCACCCTGATTAATTGTTCTCCATCTGTTTCAGGTCACTGTAATCAATTGCAAAAAAGTAACCTTTTCAATATCTGAATTCAAGCGATACTGAAAATTTGTCATATCAGGATTATGTTATACATTCATTTTCCAAATTGTAAATCCTTAATTTATGCGTTAAAACCGGTCATTTTAAAACCGGTCGTTAATCGGAGTTGTACCGAAGGTGAAGCGAGGGTGAAGCGAGGGTGAACAGGAGTTATCACATACTTACATAAATTTTCAAATTGAGTAATGTCATCTTGTCATAAATGTAAACACTATTAAATCACAATGAATGCAGGAAGAAAACATTCAGGTCATACTTGTTTGATACTTGTTTGATACTTGTTTGATACTTGTTTGATACTTAAATTAAGCCGGGATCATAAAATTTACATAATTAGGCAACGTGCAGCATTTTAGAATATCCGCTAAATTTTAATTAATAGTGAATATAATAAGGAAAACTTAATTTAAGACAGGTTCCCGTTTTAACTGCCTAAACTCAGTGATTGCCGCGCTTCGCTCGCAATGCCAGGCACTTTTTGTCATCGCGAGGGAGTGAAATGACGAAGTGATCTCCCTGATTAAAAAGCGGAGATTGCTTCACTACGTTCGCAATGACAATGGAAATTTAGATTCCGCGCTTTTTTCATATAACAACGGGTAAAAACTTTATTACCCGCTCAGATCTTTTTCTATTTTAACAGTTTTATTTGCAATATATCTCATATTGAGATATATTTATATATGCATATCATTTCAAGAAAAAAAATAATTGATTTTTGTAAAATCTATAGCGAAGCTACTGCTCCGCTTGATAGATGGTATAGAATTTTAAAATTAAGTGATTATAATTCTTTTTCTGAGTTAAAATTGACTTTTCCCCAAGCCGATCAAGTAGGCAACTTGACTGTTTTCAACATAGGGGGTAATAAATTCAGGCTTATAGCTTTTATAGTTTATAAAGCAAAAAGAATTTACATCAGAGAAATTTTAACTCACAGCGATTACGATAAAGGAAATTGGAAGGAATAAAAAATGCTTAAAGCAAAAAAGGATAGAATAAAAATTGAGATCAACAGGACAATGAAGGTTTGGCCGGAAGTTTCTAAAATTATTTCAACAATTCGTAATGAGGATCAATATAATAAAGTTATTGAGATAATTGATAATTTGATTGATGAATTACATTATAAAAAGGATGAAGATAAGGAATTGTTGTTGGACACACTCGGTACTTTGATTTATGAGTATGAGAACAGAAACTTTGACGAACCTAAGTCCGATCCTATTGGAAATCTTAAATTTCTAATGGAGGAACACGGATTAAGTCAAAATGATCTTAAAGAAATCGGGAGTCAAGGCGTTGTTTCAGAAATTTTAAATGGAAAAAGAAAACTCAATTTAAGACAAATCACCGAACTTAGTAAAAGATTTAATGTTTCACCTTCATTATTTATTGAGGAAGATTAAATTATAATTACGAAAAAAAACACACCCCCTGTTTTCTTCGGGCAGGACTTGTTCCCTTTTTAAGTGGGAATTAGAAAAGATTCCGGATCCCGATTAAATCGGGAAAATGACGAAATAAAAAATAGAAGTCATTCCTTTTTAGTCGGAAATCTTTTTAAAAAAGTTTTGTCATCCTTGAGCGCAGCGAAGGATCTAAATCTTTTTTTTAAAACTCCGCTTTAGATTCTTCGCTTCACTCAGAATGACAAAGCGGATGTGATCATTATTACCAAGAGATTACCGCGCTTCGCTCGCAATGACATTGTAGTTGTTTTGTCATCGCGAGGGAGTCCCGATTAAATCGGGACGACTGTGGCGATCTCTGTACGTTAAAATCAGGTTAAGATTAAGAAAGAAATCACAACAACCCCCAAGCTCCCTTTTTTAGGGGGGAATTTCGAAGCAGAGATTGCTTCGCTTCTCTCGCAATGACAAAGAATGATTGGAATATTTCAATCAAATCATGAGAAATTTATAGAAATAAAAAAGCCGGTAACTTTTCAATTCCGGCTTTTTTAAATTTTATTTGAGGTTAGAACCAACTTAAAACTGTAGAAACGATTAAATAAGTTATTGCTGCAAAAACTCCTGAAAGCGGAATTGTTAAAACCCAAGCCCAAACAATGTTTCTTGCAACTCCCCAGCGAACCGCTGAAAATCCTTTTATTGAACCAACTCCGGTAATTGCGCCGGTAATTGTATGAGTTGTACTTACGGGAATTCCTAAAATTGTTGCGCCGATAATTGTTATACCTGAAGCCGTTTCGGCACTGAATCCGCCAAACGGACTTAACTTTGTCATTCTCATTCCTAAAGTTTTAATTACTTTCCAGCCGCCAACCAAAGTCCCGAATGCAATAGTTGTATAACTTATAAATTCAACCCAAAACGGTACATGAAAACTGCTTTCGGCAAATCCGCTTGCACTGTTTGAACTCCACACTGCAAGAACCATCGCAATTATTCCCATCGTTTTTTGCGCATCGTTTGCACCGTGACTTAAACTGAAAACCGAAGCAGAAACAAGCTGCAGCTTTCTGAACCATTTATCAACTTTGCGCGGAGCCATATTTCTTACAACCCACAAAGTAATAATTGAAAAAAGATAAGAAATTACAAATCCCAAAACCGGAGCTAAAAAGATGAACAATAAAACCGTTCCGATCTTGCTCCAAACAATTCCTGCAATTCCCGCTTTAACTAAAGCAGCTCCACCTAAAGATCCGATAATTGAATGCGAAACGCTGATCGGTAACCCGAAATGCGTTGCAGATGCAGTCAAAAGAATTGCGCCCATTAAGGCTGAAAAAATTACATTATAATCAATAATTCCGGTATCAATAATTCCTTTTCCAATTGTGGATGCAACCGTTGTTCCAAAAACAAAAGCCGCGGCAAAATTAAAAAATGCCGCCAAAGCAACTGCCTGAAAAGGTCTTAAAACTCTTGTTGAAACTACCGTTGCAATTGAATTTGCAGAGTCGTTCATTCCATTATAAAAATCGAACACCAGTGCAAGAAAAATGATCAAAACAGGATATATAAAATTTTCCATTATGAATTCTTTATAAATATTGAAAGGATAACATTTGCAGTTGATTGGCATTTATCGGCTGCATTTTCAAGTATATCTAAAATTTCTTTTTTCTTTATTAATGCGATAGGATCTTTTTCTTCCTGAAATAATTTTGTTACATAAACGCGGTAAACTTTATCGGCTTCGGATTCAAGATCTTTAATCGTTTTACATTCGTTAAATCTTTTATCTTTATGTTTAAGATCAATAATAATCTTATCCAATTCTTCAATCTGCTTAACAACAATCTGCGTAATTTTTGATGCGCCTTCAATCCTGCCTGTGATCTGGAAGGTTTCCAAACGAACCGAAGCAGCAAGTAAAATATCGCTGATTCCATCAAGTTTTTTTATCAAAGCAAAAATATCTTCCCTGTCAAACGGGGTGATAAAAGTTTTGTTCAATCTTTTTGTTACGCGTGAGGTAATTTCATCGCATCTTTTTTCCAATGAAAGCAGTTGTAAGATCAAGCCGTTATCAACCGTATCACCGGAAAATAATTTATGGCTGATGTGCCCCATTTCCTGAACCAAAGTTATCATATCTTTGAAATCATCAAAATATTTTTCTTCTTTTGGTAATAAACTTTTAAACATTATAAACCAACATTTATTAATAAAATAATTTTCGATTACAAAATTAGTCTTTTTTTTGCTTTTATAAAAGTATCATTAAAATTTATAAAGTTTAAAGTTTATAAAAGCTAAATTCTGGCGGGTAAATTCCGTGATTTACCGAGTAAATTCAAATTAATTAAGCTGAATTTCAATTTTTATTTTTCGGTAAAAAATAATATTATAAAAGTGATATTTTCAAAATATATTAAAAAATTACGGTGATCTAAATGACATCTTTAAAAGGGAAAATTGTTTTTGTAACCGGAGCAACTTCGGGAATAGGAAAAGGCTGCGTAATTGAATTTGCAAAAGCCGGAGCCGATATTCTGATCTGCGCAAGAAGAGAAGAATTGTTAAAAGAATTTGCAGATCAATTGAAAAATGAATTTAAAGTTGATGTTCATTATTTTCAACTTGATGTAAGAAAAAAAGATGACGTTTTTACGGCAATTAAAAATCTTCCGGCAAAATGGAAAAGTATTGATGTGCTTCTAAATAATGCCGGATTGGCACGCGGTTTAAGCAAAATGTATGAAGATGATATTCAGAACTGGGAAGAAATGATCGATACAAATATTAAAGGTCTGCTTTATGTTACGCGTGCGGTTGCGCCTTTAATGGCTGAGCGCAAAAGCGGACATATAATTAATATCGGCTCAATTGCAGGACATGAAGCTTATCCCAAAGGCGGAGTTTACTGCGGAACCAAGCACGCGGTTGATGCGATCACAAAATCTTTACGAATGGATTTAGTTGAAGATAATGTTCGCGTAAGTACAATTGATCCGGGTTTGGTTGAAACGAATTTCAGCAGTGTAAGATTTCGCGGAGATGAAGAACGCGCGAAAAATGTTTATAAAGGATTTAAGCCGCTAACCGGAAATGATATCGGCGAAATTGCGGTTTTTATTGCATCTCGTCCTGCACATGTAAATTTAGCTGAAGCGATCGTACTTCCAAGCGCGCAAGCATCGGCAACAATTGTGAATAGGAAATAAGTTTTTAGAATTTACATTTGAGTTATAATAAAGACCTCACCCTTAGTCCCTCTCCTGCCTCAGGAGAGGGAAGGTGTAAAACAATTGATGTTATTCCGGCTTGCCCGCCTTGACTCGCGAAAGTCGAGGCAGGTCCGGAATCTCTTTTCTCGAACTGTCATTCCGAGTCCCGATTTCCCGATTTAATCGGGAGGGACGAAGGAATCTCTGTTCCGGTGTAATTGATCTTTGGAGATCGTTGCACTTCGCTCGCGATGACAATTAAATTGTCGTCAAAATGATTTTTCAGTCTTAAAAATAAAAAAGATTCCGGACAAGCCATACCTTCGGCCGACAGGCAGGAATGAAGGAATAATTTGTATAATAAAATTTGCGGTAATTTTTAATTACCGCTTTATTTACAGCGCCGGAAAATATCACGTTTACAGAAAAAATTATAATGTAATTTTAAAGTAAATCAAATAAGATTGTCATTCCGGCTTAGTCCGGAATCAGACAATCCTTAAATTTCTTCTATTCTTACTTTCTTACATTCTTAAATTCTTAAATACGATTTTACTTGCAAAATATTTTTCAAATTATAATTTATGTTATTACAAGAACTATTGTTTTGTGTTGATAATCAAAACGGAGCAGATATGGAATATTTTGAACTTCACCCGGAAACACCGCAATTACGTTATATAAACAAAGCCGTTGAAACTTTGCGAAACGGCGGCATTGTAATTTACCCGACCGATACAGTTTACGGAATCGGCTGCGATATTTTTAATAAAGATGCTTTGGATAGACTTTTTGCCATCAAACAGGATGCGGGAACAAAGTTGATGAGCTTTGTCTGCTCTGATCTGAAAGATATTGCAAAATACGCAAGAGTTACCGATTATGCATACAAAAAGATGAAACAATTACTTCCCGGACCCTATACTTTTATTCTTCCTGCGGCAAGGGAAGTCCCGAAAAAGTTGTGGAGCAAAAGGCAAACCGTTGGAATTCGCGTGCCGGATAATCAAATTGCTTTAACTTTAGTTAAGGAACTCGAACATCCGATTATAAGTACAAGCGTTACCAACAGAAAAGGTGAAATTCTTTACGATCCACAGGAGATCCAAGCAATTTTTAACACTCAGGTTGATCTTATGCTTGCAAGCGGAAGTTTAAGCGGAACACTTTCCAGCGTTGTTGATCTTAGCGGCGAAACTCCCGAAATTATTCGCGAAGGCGCCGGCGATGTAAGTACTTTTTATTAGAATGTAAGAATTTAGAAGAAGGAAATTTGGATTAAAAATTTCGAATTTGAAAATTTATCAAATCCCCGCCTGTTGTATTTAAAACGCAAAGACGGGATTTATCCCGTCTCTACATAATATTTTTTCTAAGATTGCTTTAGACCATTTAATTCCGTTCGCAATGAATGTTTATGAATTGTCATCGCGAGGGAGTCCTCGACCGTAGCGATCTTTGGGATTGCTTCTCCAACTCTGACGGATCGCAATGACAATTTTTTTTTCTAAGTCTTTCCAATATTTTTAATTTTTACTCAAAAATTGCTGCTGTACTTTTTGCTTTCGGTACGGAAAATGTAAACTTGCTGCCTTTGCCAATTTCACTTTCTACTGAAATTTTGCCGCCGTTCTTTTCAATAAATTCCTTGCACAAAATCAATCCGAGTCCGGTCCCTCTTTCTTTATCTGTGCCGGCAGTTGAAAAATTTCTGTCAATCCTGAAAAGATTTTCAAGATTTTCCGGCGAAATTCCCTTTCCGGTATCAACAACCTCAACAACAGTCTGATCTTCTTTTTCAAAAGTGCTTATTTTAACTTCGCCGCCCTGTTCAGTAAATTTGACTGCGTTCGAGATCAAATTCCTTACAGCAGTTTCAATCATATTTTGATCTGCATAACAATAAATATCATTTTCAATTTCACAGTTTATTTCAATTTTCTTTTTGATCGCGTTCGGCTGAAAAATACTTACGCTTTCATAAATCATTTCTTTTAAATTTATCAAGCGCGGATTTATTTCAGCTTTGTTTGATTGCAATTTTGCCCACTGCAAAAGATTTTCCAAAAGATTGTAAATCCCTTTTGCCGATTTGAAAATAGTTGCTGTAAGATCTTTTATATCGGATTTTTCAAGCTCATCAATTTCGCTAAGCAGAATTTCCGAAAATCCTAAAAGCGAAGTGAAAGGATTTTTAAGATCGTGCGCAATTATCGAGAAAAATTTATCCTTGCTTAAATTCAATTCTTCCAAAAGTTTTTCATTTTCTTTAAGAACTGTTACATCCTGAATCATAACCATTCCGGCAATAACAACGCCATCGCCTGATTTTATGGGCAGCGCGTGAACATCGAAAATTTTATTGCCGGCATTCATTAAAATGTTGGATTCTTCACCTTTTAAAGCGGCTTCCAGATTCGGTTTATACATCGAAACATATTTTTCGGGGAAAACTTCAGAAATATTTTTTCCTTCAAGCGCTCCGGTTTTTTCTTTGATTTTATTTAAGATCGATCCTTCGGCAATTATCAAATTCATTGCATGATCATAAAGCATTACCATTCCGTTTGGGAAATTCTTTGCCAAAGTTCTGTATCGTTCTTCGCTTTCGGTAATTTTAATTTGCGCTGTTTTTCTGATGTTAATATCTTCAACCATTGCGATATAAAAAAGCGGTTCATTTTTCTCATTTTTTACAACGGAACCGGAAAGTTCTATCCAGAATATTGATCCGTCTTTTTTAACATATCTTTTTTCAATTTTGTAAAAAGGAATTTCCCCTCTGCTTAATTGTTTTGCTAGTTCAACATCAACATCAACATCATCAGGATGAGTTATATCAACAAAAGTTTTGGTGATCAATTCCTCTTTGGAATAACCGACCATCTCGCAATATTTTTCATTTACATTTTCAAATTTGAAATTCAGGTTGATAATTCCGATTCCAACCGGACCTTCTTCAAACATTCTTCTGAATTTTTCTTCACTTGCCTGAACGGATTGCGAAACTGATTTTTGCTCTGTAATATCGTGCGAAATTGAAGCGACTCCAATCACATTTTCGAAGCGGTCTTTTATCGGAGAAACTGCTGCATATATATCAATTATATTTCCGTCTTTCCTGATTCTTTTTGTCTCGTAATGCTCAATTTTACTTCCGGTCTTAACTTTTTCAACAGTGTCAGAAAATTCTTTAAAATTATTAACAGGAATTAAAACTGAAAAAAGTTTTCCCAGAATTTCACTTTCTTTATAACCGTAAATTTTTTCAGCGCCGAAATTCCAGCTCATAACTTTGCCATCAAGATCAATTCCGATTATCGCATTATCGCTGAATTTCAAAATTGCGGCAGTTTGATTTAGCTTTTCTGTGATCTGTCTTTTTTCTGTAACATCGTAATTAATTCCGATTGCGCCGGCAACTTTTCCATCTTCAAAAAAAGGTGCAGCAATTGAAGTAATTGTTTTGCGGTTTCCCTTGAAAGTTTCAATATCCAGAACCTGTTCAATTGTAGTTTCGCCTTTATTTACGGCTTTGGAAATGCACCAATCATCAACCGGAAGTTCATTCCCGGTATTTGCGTCCCATCTTTTCAACTTCATTAATTCAGGAAGTTCAATTTTTCTGTTAACATCCCAAATTTCTTTATTCGCTTTATTCATAAAAACAATTTTGCCGAACTCATCAGAGCGCCAAACTCCAACCGGCAAAACTTCAAAGATCTCATTAAATATTTCACTTTCGCGGTGATCTTCGGGAGTTTTATAACGGCTTATGTCAAATCCCGTGCAAAGCAGCGCCGGTTTTCCTTTATAAAAAATTGATGTTGCCGTTAAGTTTATCAGTTTTTCAATTTTATTTTTATTTTGAATTATTATTTCGGAATCTTCCAAAACGCTATCGCCTACTTTCAAACCTGTTTGCGCAAGATCAAGATCTTCGGTAACAAAAATATCATTAAGCGAATAATTTTGAATTTCAGCAAGAGAAAGTTCAAAAAGATTTTCAGCGGCTTTATTCATAAAAGAAATTTTTTCATTTTGAATTATGAAAATTGCTGCCGATGAAGTCCGCGTAATTATGCTTAAAATATTTTCACTTTCCTGTAAAGATTTTCTCCGGAATTCAAATTCATATTTTTGCTGTTCCAATTCCGCAACACGGTTTTTCAAATATTCCAGATCCATATTTTCCTGAGTTTTACTCATAACTTTTCCAAATAATGCTTATCAATTTATAATCGAAATTTTTTGATGTTTCTTTAAAAGTTTTCAAAAATCGCGCCGGATAATTTTTATGAAGTAAATATTTCATCTTCATCTTAAATGATTTTTAGTTTTATTTATATGATGATGAAAATTTTTGAATGTAATCCGGCTTAAATTTCGAGTTTGATGTTGCAACTTTAAATGAATAAAAAATATTTTATTTTTCTAAACTATTCTTAAATTTTGTCGATAATTCAGAATGAAAATTTCAATGAAAAGTGAGTAAGAAAATTGTTAGAAAAATTCTTGAATTTCGGTAAGAAAGTTCCGGTTGAATGTCCTGCTTGTCATTATAATTTCAAGGTTCCGGCAAAATATTTAAGTGAAAAAGGAAAAACATCTTGCGCAAATTGCGGTGAAAAAATTGATAAGCAAAATATTACGCGCGCAAATTCATTAAGCGAGGATGAAAAAATGTTTATTAATGTGATAAAGGAAAATTCTTCCGCATTAAATTAAAACCAGATTTGCATATAATGAAAAAGCCGCTTTATTAAAGCGGCTTTTTTTGTTTAATTATCATACCCGGGAATTACTTTAAAAATGCTAAACATTTTGCCTTTATTAAAATTTAAGCATTGATGAAGCATGCCAAATCATAAAATTTGATAATAAAAGATTTCGGGCAAGTCGGAATAACGATTTCATTTTCCATTTTCAAATAACTTTTTCCAGCGGAATTTGGAAAAGTCTTATCATCTGCCTGTTCGGTTTCAATTCTTCATTCAGATTTGTAATTAGTTTTATCAATTCTTCAAGATGATCTTCATTTTCGAAGGCGATCATTCTAACGCAGTTAAATCCGGGAAAAATGCGCGTTCCCATATGCGGCATTCCTTCATCCAATCTTCCTTTTACGCCAACCCACTCAGTATAAATGTGAATGTTTGCCTTTTCCAAAAGTTCATCAACTCTATCTTCCAACTCATCATGATAAACAATGAATGTAATTTTCATAATGATACCTTTATTTATTGAGTTAATTAATTTTAACGACTTTTGAAATCATTTGCTTGAAAAATAAATAAAATAATTTTTACTCGTTTTCGTTTTTAATTCTTTCCAGCTCTTCCCAGCGTTCGTATAAATCCTTCACTTTTAATTTTGCGTCTTCCAATTCAGAGTTTAATTCATTTGCTTTATCGCCGAACTTTTCGTAAAAATCCGGAGCTGAAAAAATCGCTTCGATTCTTTCAACTTCCGATTCGGCTTCCATTATATTTTGTTCAATATTTTCAAGCTCTTTGGCTTCTTTGTAACTTAATTTTTTCTGCTTTGACTTAACGCGCGTATCTTCTTTTTTGATTTTTTCTTCAGGCTTTTCTTTCGGAATTCTTGCTTTTCTTTTTTCAAGATAATAATCGTAATTTCCTTCGCTGAAGTATAAATTTTCGTTTCCTTCAAAAGCCAAAATTCCGTTGCAAACTCTGTTCAAAAAATATCTATCGTGACTTACCACAATCAAACAGCCGTCAAATTCAATTAATGCTTCTTCCAAAATTCTTAAAGTTGGTAAATCCAGATCGTTCGTAGGCTCATCAAGAATTAGAAAATTTCCGCCGTGCTTTAAAATTTTTGCGAGCAAAAGTCTGCTTCTTTCACCGCCGGAAAGTCTGCCAACAATTGTATTTATTCTGTCATCGGTAAATAAAAACCGGCGCAAATAAGTCCAAACAGTAATTTGTTTATCGCCGAATTTTATATGATTATTTCCTTCACCTATTGATTCTATTACGGTTTCTTCATCATTCAAAATTAATCTTGATTGATCAATATAATTGAATTCGGTTTTTTCGCCAATCTCAATTTCTCCTTTTTGCGGAACTACATCACCCAAAATTGATCTTATCAAAGTTGTTTTGCCGACTCCGTTTTTTCCGATAATTCCTAATTTTCTTTTATGTTCAAAATTGAAATTAAGCTCTTCGAAAAGTTTTTTTCCGCCAATATTTACCGAGAGATTTTTCAGTTCAAGAACTTTTCTGCCGAGTTTTGGTGCGGGCGGAATTATAAGTTCAACATCAGGCTCGACTTCAAAATTTTGCTGAGATGCAATTTCATTGTAACGATCTAAACGGCTTTTTGATTTTGTCGTTCTCGCTTTTGGTCCGCGCAAAACCCAATCAAGTTCACGCCGTAAAAAGTTCTGGCGTTTTTTTTCTTCAACTTCTTTTATCGCGAGTCGCTCGGATTTATTTATCAAATAATCAGTGTAATTTCCCTGATGCGAAAAAAATTCGCCGTTCGATAGTTCGACAATCCTGTTTGCAATGCGATCCAAAAAATATCTGTCGTGTGTTACAAAAATGCATGTGCCCTTGTAATTTGCGAGAAAATTCTCGATCCACTCAATGGAATCAGTATCAAGATGATTAGTCGGTTCATCTAAAATTAAAAGTTCAGGTTGGGAAATCAGCGCGCGGCAAAGTGCAACTCTTCTTTTTTCACCGCCCGAAAGTGAATTTACAATTCTTTCAACAGGCGGAGCATTCAACGCTTCAACCAATATTTCAACTTTTTTATCAATGTTCCATCCATCGGAAATCGTAATTTTTTCTTCAAGTCCGTGTCTTTTCGGTGAATCAAAAGGCAAAGTTTCGTATTTATGCAGAAGATTCAAAATTTCTTTTGCACCGGAAAGAATATTTTCCTTTACCGATTTATCTTCATCAAGAGTAAATTCCTGCGTAAGGATACTTATAACAAGATCTTTTTTCTTTGCGACTTCGCCGGAGTTCGGCTGAATTTTTCCGGAAATTATTTTTAAGAAAGTTGATTTTCCTGCCCCGTTTTTTCCTACTAATCCGATTCTATCGCCTTCGTGAACGGCAAGCGAAGCCTTATTCAAAATAATTTGTTCCCCGTAAAAAAGTTCAAGTTCCTTTGCCGTTAAAATAACGGGATTTATATTTTCCATTTGTAATCTTTTTGTTTCTGAATTATAAATATAAGAAATATTGAAAATTGAATTTGAAAAATGATATAGATTTTATTTATCAAACTTTATTAAATGATAAGTATTTTAAATATCATTTTGTGATAAAGTTTAATTCAAATAAGATTTCAAGATCAAATTACAAAATTAAATTCGTTGCATAAAATATCATTTTTAATATATTAAAATTCTGATGAGAATTATTAAATATTAAAAAGATAAAAGATGAAAAATATTTCGATTGGTGATAAACTGCCCGATTTTACGCTTCCTGATGAAAACGGAAATCAAATTTCAATTGATGAATTTTCCGGCAAGCCGCTTGTGATTTATTTTTATCCTAAAGATGATACGCCCGGCTGCACAAAACAGGCTTGCAGTTTTCGCGATAGTTACGAAGATTTTTTGCAAGCCGGCGCAAATGTTATTGGCATAAGTTCTGATTCACCGGAAGAGCACAAAAGATTTAAAGCGAAATACAAATTGCCTTATACTTTACTTTCCGATGAAAACAATGAAGTGCATGATTTGCTCTGCGTGCCGAAAGATTTTTTGGGATTAATGCCCGGCAGAGTTACTTACGTAATCGATAAAAACGGAATTGTAAAAAATATTTTTAACTCGCAATTTAATATTAGCAAACATATAAATGAATCAATCAGGACGATAAAAGATTTAAATTAATTTAAAGGAGAGATGAATTATGAGATCCAAAACTTTGGCAATGAATTTGGAAAATGAAAGAACAAATTTTATCAAATTATTTTTAATGAGTTTGATTTTAATATTGTTATTAGCGGCACAATCAAATTTTGCACAGCAGAAAAATACAAATCAGAATGTAAAATTAGTATCAAAAGAAATCAATTACAACGCCGATAACATCACAATGAAAGGTTATCTCGTTTACGATGAAAATAAAAAAGGAAAACGGCCGGGAGTTTTAGTCGTTCATGAATGGTGGGGATTAAATGATTACGCACGCAAACGCGCTGATATGCTTGCAGAACTCGGTTATACTGCTTTTGCTGTTGATATGTTTGGCGAAGGAAAAGTTGCAGATCATCCGCAGGACGCGCAAAAATTTGCCGGCGAAACAATGAAAAATTTTAAAGGTGCAAAAGACAGATTTGATAAAGCTTTAGATGTTTTAAAAGAGAATGAAACAGTTGATAAAAATAAAATTGCTGCAATCGGTTATTGTTTCGGCGGCGGAGTAGTATTAAATATGGCTCGCACAGGCGCTGACCTTAAAGGCGTTGTAAGTTTCCACGGAAGTCTGGCGACAGAAAATCAAGCGAAAAAAGGCGATATTAATTCTGCAATTTTGGTTTGTCACGGCGGCGCTGACAATTTTATAACGCCGGAACAATTCAATAATTTCATAACTGAAATGGAAGGCGCAAAGGCTGATTATACTGTTGTTGTTTACGCAAACGCGCTTCACAGTTATACTAGTCCTTACGCAGATGAAGCCGCAAAAAAATTCAATATGAATGTTGCGTACAACGAAAAAGCCGATAAACAAAGCTGGCTTGACATGCAGAATTTTTTCGACAGGATTTTCAATGATGATTTTAAAGTAAGATCAATGAAGGAATATAAGTAAGAAGTAGTTTAGAATCTAGAATAATTAAAGATTTAAAGATGAAAAGATTGAATGATTGAAAGATGAAAAGATTCAGAATAATGTAGTTACTTCATTCCGGCATAGTCCGGAATCTTTTCAGGCTTAAAATGATAAAAAGATTAATTTCTAATTTTGAAACAGCCGTCATTCCGGCTTGTCCGGAATCAGACGGCTTTATTTTTAATTTTTGTAAATACGAGATATATCTCTTCTCTAAGTAAAACTAAAGCAGGGATGCACCGTGCTACATCCCTGCAAATTTTATAATAATAAATTCTTACCTTCTTAAATTTTTTATATTATCTTTTCAAAATTACCGTACCGTACGGCGAAATTAAAATTTCATTTTTGCCTTTTTCAAATTTTGATTTTGATGTCGAATAAATTTCTTTATCAAAATTTTTGAATTTTTCCGTCAACTCAAATTTCACAGCATCACCGGAAATATTGTGAATTACAAGCACTTTATCATCTTTGTAATTTCTGATAAATGAAATAATTCTTCTATCGTTTGATTCAACATTTTTTAGTTCGCCAAAAGTAAGCACTTCATTTGAATTTCTTAAATTTATTAATTTTTTATAATGATTATAAAATGAATTTTCATCTTTCATTTGTTTATAAACAGGAACAACTGTTCCGGCATTGCTGTAACGAGGCTCAAGCCAGGTAACTTGTCCGTTTTCTTTTTCGGGTGACCAAATAAAGGGCTCGCGAATATATCTGTCCGGTTTTTTCCCGATCATTCCAATTTCTTCGCCGTAATAAACATACGGTGAACCGGGCAAAGTAAATAATAATGCTGCGGCAACTTTTGCTTTGTTTCTGTCTTCGTTTAATTCGCTTAATATTCTTGTTTGATCATGATTTGTTAAAAATGTCGCGTCAATATAATCCGGACTGAAACTATGATAATTTCTTCTTACTTCAATTAAATTATTTACAAGGGAGCTGTCTTTTCCGGCTTTCAATATTTTTACAATTGAATATCCCAAATCAAAATTGAAAACTGCGTTCAACCCTTGAAAATAGGGCGCAACGTTTTCGGATTTATCCCAAACTTCGCCGACAATATAAACATCTTTTTTCGCTTTTTGCATTTCTTTTCTGAAATATATCCACCAGTTATGATTATCTGCGGCACGCTCATCCGGATAAATATGTTTTGCAGCATCAAGTCTGAATCCGTCAACTCCAATTTCACTTAGCCAAAATTTTCCTATTTTAAAAACTTCTTCTCTTACTTTCGGATTATCAAAATTCAGATCGGGCATTCCGCCGCCGAAATAAGCGTAAAATTTTTCGTCGCCTTTTTCAACTTTGTTCCAGACTCTTCGATTGTCCGAATCGGCTGTTGCTTTTTTTGTTTCGCCGACTTTCTTAATTTCTTCATCATCAGCCCAAACATAATAATCGCGATACGGACTTTTCAGATCATTCATTGCCGATTGAAACCACGGATGATTTCTGCTTGAATGATTTATTACAAGGTCAATTACAATTTTGATATTTCTTTTGTGAGCTTCCTTTACAAGATTTTTGAATTCATCCATTGTGCCGTAATCGGGATGAACATCATAATAATCTTTAACATCATATTTATGTTCAGAATCAGAAGGATGAATCGGCATAAGCCACAGACCGCCGACTCCCAATTCTTTTAAATAATCGAGTTTTGAAATTATTCCGTTGAAATCGCCAATTCCATCTTTATCAGAATCAGCAAATGCCTGAACAAATATTTCGTAAGTGATTCCGTTAGGCCATTTATTTTCCTGTGCAAAATTTTGATTGAAAAGAATAATGAAAAGCAAAAATGAAAAGCGGATATTTTTTAACATAATCGCTCCCTGATTAGGATTTCTTCCATGAAATTTTTATCTCAAAATTACTAAAGTGAAATTTTTATGCTGTCATATTAAGTAAAAGATTTGTAAAAGATTGTCATAAATTCCGCGGAAAAAAGTTAGATATATTTCAATTAAAATTTCATTTTCAAAATTAAAGTTCAACCCGTTCCATTTTCATTTGAATTGAATTATCAAGCGGTTGGCAAAGTTCAAGATTTTCATCAATTGAATTTGTGAAAAAATTTTTAATGTTATTTCGATCAATAATAACAGGCATTCTGTGATGAATTTTCTTTATGAAGTTATTCGGAGTTGTTGTAATTAGCGAGGCAAAGAATTCATTATCTTTTTTAGTGAAAAGTGCAGGAACGAAAAAATATTTTTCGTTTTCTAAGAAAATTCTGTAAGGAACTTTTTTATTGTTTTCTTTTGTCCATTCGTAAAATCCCGTCATCGGAACTATGCAGCGATTTTTATCAAATAAATTTTTCCAAAAACTTTTTTCTTTTATTGTTTCAATTCTTGAATTAAAGATCAGCGGTGAATCATCTTTGAATTTAATGCCCCAATTCATTTTCTTCGGTTTTATTTTTCCGTCTTCAAAAATGAGCGCTAAAATTTTTTGAGTGGGCGCAATATTTTCTTTCGGAAATTCTTCCTGCGCAATTTCAAATTCTAAATTAAGCTGATTGAAAAAATCCGCCAGTGAAGAATTATTTTCAAATCTGCCGCACATAAATTTCCTTTCAATTTTCCTGAATTGTAAAATAAAAAGTTGAACCTTTTCCGGGTTCGGATTTTACCCAGATTTTTCCGCCGTGCCGTTCAACAATTTTTTTGCATAAAGTTAATCCAACGCCTGTTCCTTCGTATTTTTCCCGTTCATGAAGTCGCTGAAAAATTTCAAAAATTCTTTCGTGATATTTTTTATCAATTCCTATTCCGTTATCTTTTACAGAAAACAGCCACCCTGAATTTTGTTTTTCGGCTGATACAAAAATTTGCGGCGGATCTTCGCCTTTAAATTTGATCGCGTTTTGTAAAAGATTTTGAAAAAGCTGACGAAGTTGAACAGGTTCAGCTTTTAAAACGGGCAGATTTTCATATTCAACAGTACAATTTTCTTCCGCAATTTTTAAATGAAGATCATCAAGAACACTTTGAAATATTTCGGCAGAATCAACGATCTCAATTTCCTTTGCGCGTGTTGAAATTCTGGAGTAATTAAGAAGTCCGATTATCAGCTGCTGCATTCTTTCGGCGCCTTCGGTAACGTATTCAAACATCTCTTTAACATTTTCATCTAAAGAATCCGCGCTTTTCCTTTGGATCAAATTGGAATAACTTTTTATCATTCTAAGCGGTTCCTGAAGATCGTGCGATACGGCATAAACAAAATATTCTAATTCTTTATTTGCTAATTCAAGTTTTTCCAAAATTTTATTCTTTTCATTTTGTATCAATTTTAATTCAGTAATATCGCGAAGAATTCCGCCTATCATAAATCCTTTTTCGGTTTTGATCGGATATTCAATTGACTGAATTATTTTTGTTACGCCGCTTTTCGATCTGATATTATGATCGATATATTTTCCCATGCCTTCAAATTTTCCGGTCTTCAAAACGTTTTGGACAAATGATTTTAACATATTGTAAGTTTCATCATTTTTTTCAAAGTCAAGCGAAACGTCAAATTGTAAATCCCATAAAGTTTTTCCTAAAGCCTCATCTCGCGGAATTCCGGTAATTTCTTCCTGAGCCTTATTCCAGCGGATTATTTTTCCATCCTCATCAACTAAAGTAATACCATCAATTGAATTTTCAACAATATTTTTATATCCGGCTTCGCTGATTCTTAGCAATTCGTAAGCTTGTTTTGTTTCGGTAATATCTGTTATTACCCCGAAAATTCCGCAAACTTCGCTTTCATCATCCAATAAAACTTTTCCAATAGTTAGGATAAATTTTAAATTGCCTGATCTTGTTATCATCCGGTATTCAAATTGAAAATCGGATTTATTTATTTTAGCTTCGTTAATTTTATCTTGAACAAGTTTCACATCATCCGGATGAACCAAGTTTATATAATCTTCAATCTTCACATCGTCATTTTCAGTATTGATTTCCGTTATGCCATAAACTCCTTTTGACCAGTGAACTTTTCTTGAAGGATATTCGATATAAAAATTTCCGGTTTTTGTTAACTGTTGCGACATTTCCAAAAGTTCATGACTTCTTTTCAGTTCGGCGTTTGCTTTTTTGATCTCTGAAATATCTTCAATTATAGTAAAAACGCTGTAAGGGTTTGTTTCATCTTCATAAAATTTGGGATATGCTGAAACTTTTACCCATTTTGTAGTATTTTCATTTTTAAATCCGAAGACATGATTTTTTTGCTCTTTGCCGGTTTTTAACGCCAGGAATGTCGGATAATTTTTATAATCAATTTTTTCATAATTTTCGTTAAATGCATTCATTTTGATTTCGCCGAGATTCATTCCCATCAAACTACCGGGATATCCCAAGATTTCACAGGCGGCTTTATTGGCTTGTGTAACTTTCATTCCGGAATCAAAATAAAGAATGCCTAACGGAAAATTTTCAAACATTTCATCCTGATTATTTTCTATAAAATCTTTCATCACATATTCTTTCAATTATATTGAAAATCACAAGGTGAATTTTCATGCGGATAAATTCTTGTCCAATAGTAAATATTTTTTTTGTAATAATCTATAGAACTTTTTTAGGAATGCTAATTTTTGTTGAAATGCTAAGTATTGGTTGAGATTTAAATTGTATTTAAAGCTAATGAGAAAAAGATATTGCTATAATTGAATTTTCAAACGATCCATTTTGAGCCCTTTTTTAGGAGGGAATTTTTGATTCAAAAGATTTTCACAAAACTCAAATTTTAATTATGAAAGAATTTTCTTTTTGTACCGGAATATAAATTTCAAATTACAAATTTGTTTTAATTTCCCGGCTGTGAATTTGAATTTTGTTTAACTTTGGCAGGTGCGCAGCATATTCGGGGCGATCAATTCCAGCGGCAGAATTTTATCAACAGCATTAAGTTTGATTGCTTCATTCGGCATTCCGAATACGACAGATGATTTTTCATCCTGAGCAATTGTAAAAGCTCCGGCTTGTTTTAACTCAAGCATTCCTTTTGCGCCGTCATCTCCCATTCCTGTCATAATTATTCCAAGTGCATTACTTCCGGCATATCTTGCTGCTGAACGAAAAAGAACATCAACCGATGGTCTGTGACGGCTTACTAATGGACCTTCTTTAACTTCAACATAATATTTTGCTCCGCTTCTTTTTAATAACAAATGATGATTTCCCGGAGCAATTAAAGCGTGTCCTCTTAATACGGCATCACCGTTTTCTGCTTCTTTTACCGTAATCTTACAGATTGAATCCAATCTTTTTGCAAATGCTTTTGTAAATCCTTCAGGCATATGCTGAACAATCACAATGCCCGGTGAATTCAAAGGAAGATCTTCTAAAAATATTTTCAATGCTTCGGTTCCGCCTGTTGAGGCACCGACTACAACTACTTTCTCAGTTGTTTGAATCATCGCTTTGCTTTTTGATCTTTCCAAAATTACATCTGCTGAAAGTTTCGGTTCTACTTCCTTTTGTAATCTTACCGGTTTTGCTTTTACCTTTGATGCTGCTTTTACGGTATCACAGATTTTTACTTTAGCTTCTTCAAAGAATTGTTTTGTTCCGAGTTTTGGTTTTGTCAGTATTTCTGCTGCGCCTAATTCCAAGGCTTTTAACGCTGTTAGAGATCCTTTTTCTGTAAGTGATGAACAAATTACAACAGGAAGCGGATGCTGAGTCATTATCTTTTGAAGAAATGTCAAGCCATCCATATTCGGCATTTCGATATCTAAAGTAATAACATCAGGAGTAACTTCCTGCATCTTTCTTGCTGCCTGAAATGGATCTGATGCTGTTCCTATTACTTCAATCTCATCATCACTTGATAAAATTTCTGCCAAGGTTTGTCTTACCAATGCAGAATCATCTACTATCAATACTTTAATTTTGCGCATTTGAAGAACCGTATTTTGTTTTTTTCAAAATTATTTCTCCTGAAGCCGGAGTAAAGATCAACTCGCGAAAAAAATTTCCGCCCACATCTTCAATTTTGAATTTAATGCCTTTGGATTTTATTAAAGAAAATGCGGCTTCAATATTTTATTGTTGAATCTTCCGGGTAAATTAATTCAGCCCCGCCGAAAATAAAAAATTCGAGATCGCTAATTTTTGATTCCTGATCTTCAAATAATTTCAATAATTTTTCAATCGAACATTCAGTGCTTTTGGCGTAATCAGGACAATTATTTTTCAGGCAGTTTTTTTTCATACAATCCGGCAATACTGAATGTGTAATTCCGCCTAATCTTTTTTTTCTGTCATAAATTATTACCGAAACACAAGAGCCCAAAATTGTGTGCACCGGATTTTCAATATTTCCAAAAAACATATCTCCGGAAAATAGAAATTTCGTTTTTAGTGAAGTTTTATTTTCCATTATTTTATCTTCTGATAAACGCTTGATGCAACCTGAACCAGCGGAAGATTCATATTTAACACGGTCTCCGAGTGACCGAGAAAAAGAAATCCGCCTGTAATTAGCTGATCACATAATTTTGCCACAACTTTTTCCTGCGTGGCTTTATCAAAATAGATAAGCACATTTCTGCAAAAAATAATTTCGAATTTCTGATTGATGTTCCAGTTTTTTTCCATGAAATTAAACCTGCCGAAAGTAACTGTTTTTCGTAATTCTGGCACAACTCTGTAAACATCTTTTAAAGGATCTTTACTGCGCATGAAATATTTTCTTTTGAGTTCAGATCTCACCGGCAAAATTCTTTCGCCTGCGTAAATTGCCGAATTTGCTTTTGATAAAACTTCGGTTGAAATATCTGTAGCAATTATCGAAAACGAAAATTCTTTATTTCTTTCCTGAAATTCTTTTAATTCAATTGCCAAAGTGAAAGGTTCTTCTCCGGTTGAGCATGCGGCGCTCCAAAGATTCAAAGTTTTTCTTGGCTGCAATTTCAAAAAGTGCGGAAGAACAACACCATTCATAAAATCGTAATGTTTCGGTTCGCGGTAAAAATCGGTTTTGTTTGTTGTTACAAGATCGATCATTTTTACTTTTTCATCGTTAGTGCCCAAAGTTTCAAAAAGAAAATCGCAATAATCATTAAATGATGTTAATCCATGCGCTTTCAATCTTTTGCGCAATCTAACTTCCAGCATTGTTTTTTTTGCCGGCGGAAGTTTAATTCCGCATTCATCATAAACAAATTGTTTTAATCTTTCGAAATTTTTTGGATTTAATTCCGTATATAGTTTTTCCGATGTTTCGTAATTCATTTTGTGCAAACCGAAAAGTTTAAGATTTGATTTTGATCTGAGAAAAATGCCAGCCGTTTTTAATTAATCGTAGAGATGAGATAAACCTCATCTCTACATTTTATATATCTTATGTTAGATTAAAATCTTTCAAATTCGGCATCAAGACCGTCGCCGTTACTTCCCATATTCAAAACAATTCCACCACCGTAATTTTTCGGAGTTGAAAAACTTGTTTTTGAATTTACTGTTTTTACAACTGAAGATTTTTTCTGAACTTTCGGTTGATCGTTTTTAACAATTGATTTCTTTGATTTACTTGAACTTTCCAATTTGAAAAATTCAATTGTGCTTTGCAGTTGTTCAGCCTGGCTTGAAAGTTCTTCTGCGGTTGAAGCCATTTCTTCTGCTGCTGAAGCATTTTGCTGAATTACCTGATTTAACTGCTGAATAGCTGAATTTATCTGTTCAGCTCCGGTTTTCTGTTCACTACTTGCAGATGTAATTTCCTGAACTAATTCTGAAGTTTTTTGGATATCAGGAACTATTTTACTTAACATTTCACCTGCTTTTTCAGCTATCTTAACTGATGAGGATGATAAGGTTGAAATTTCTGCTGCCGCTAATTGACTTCTTTCTGCTAACTTTCTTACTTCACTTGCAACAACTGCAAATCCTTTTCCGTGTTCGCCTGCTCTTGCTGCTTCAATTGCTGCGTTTAGTGCAAGTAAATTTGTTTGACGTGCTATCTCTTCAATGATTGATATCTTTCCTGCAATTTCTTTCATTGCTTCAGCTGTCTGAGCTACTGCTTTTCCGCCTTCTTTTGCATCTTCTGCTGATTGTAAAGCGATCTTTTCAGTTTGCTGAGCGTTATCTGCATTTTGATTGATATTGCTTGTCATCTCTTCCATTGAGCTTGATGCTTCTTCAGCTGATGCTGCCTGTTCGGTTGATCCTTGTGATAATTGCTCGCTGCTTGAACTTAATTCCTGACTTCCTGAAGTTACATTATCTGCTGCTGATTGCACGCTTTCAACAACATTCTTTAAGTTATCTACCATTTCATTTAATGCGTATGCTAACTGGCCGATCTCATCTTTTTGGTCAATATCAATTTTCTTTGTTAAATCTCCATTTGATACCGCTTTTGCAAAATCAACTCCTTGAATCAATGGCTTGCTGATCATTCGCGAAATGAAAATTCCGAAACCGATTCCTAAACCAAGCGCACCAAGAATCAACATTATCATGAAATTTCTTGATTCATCGTAAATAACATCACTTTCATTATAAAAATCTTTTCCGTTTTGTTCTTTAGTTCTTGCAAGTCTTGTTAAAATTGTATCAACCACATCTGATTTTTCACGTGCAGTTGTTTGAGCTAACTGAACTGACTGCCTTTGTGCCATTAAATCTTCGCTTTTACCCAAAGTTATAACTTCATCAACTACTTTTTTATAATCCTCCCAGCTTTTTTCAAATTCTGCAATTAATTGCTTTCCTGCTTCACTATGTATCAAAGGTTTAGCTTTTTCTAAATTTTGTAACAACAAACTTTCATATTGTTCCATATTTGCTAAACGTCTTTCCCTATCTTCTTTTGATGATGCAAGTAAAAAGTTGTTTTGCGCTCTGCCGAAATATATCAGATCAATATTCGCTTCTTTTAAATATGAAATTCCCAAAGTTTCTGTTTCATAAAGTTTATTGAGCATCTGGTTTATTATTCCCATATTGTTCAATCCCTGAAATCCGACGAAAGCCGTAATTGCGGAAAGTACAAGAAACGAAGCGATCAATTTTTGTGAGATCTTTAAATTCAAAAACCATTTTAACATTTTATTTTCCTCGTTTATTTATTTTTCTTCTTCAACTTTATTATTTAAAATTTCCAGTTCTTTTACCGAAAATATTTTGTCTATATCAAGAATGATTATGAATTTTTCGTCGCGTCTGCCCATTCCTTTTATAAATTCGGTTTTAAGCTGAGTGCCTATTTTCGGTGCCGATTCAATTTCATTGGGTTCAAGTTCAAATACCTCCTGAACAGAATCAACAAGCGCACCTAAAATTGTTTTTTCGTTTTCGATATTTACTTCAACTACAATTATGCAGGTATTTACCGTAACATCGGTTTTTGTTAATCCGAATTTCAAACGCATATCAACAACCGGAACTACGCTGCCGCGAAGATTTATAACTCCGCACATGTAATCAGGTGTTTGCGGAACTTTTGTGATCTTTATGTAATCCAAAATTTCGCGAACCTGCGATACATCAAGTCCGAAAATTTCATCCGATAATTTGAAAGTCAGATATTGTCTTGTTTCAATTATGCTTGTATTCATTTATTTGCTCCATTTATTTACATTTCGCTTGTAATTTCTATTTCTTTTTGAACTGCCTGATTTATTATTTTTGCAACATCTAAAATCAAAGCTACGGAGCCATCACCCAGAATTGTTGCGCCGGAAACCAGTTCAACATTTTTGTAAAATCCGCCTAAAGATTTTATTACGGTTTGATGTTCGCCAATAACTTCGTCAACTAAAATTCCAATCTTTTTCTGTTCGTCTTTTACTACAATTATTTGTTCGATTTTTTTCGGTTCGCATTTTAATTCAAAAACATTTTTAAGCGGAATGTAAGGAATAAGTTCGCCGCGAATGTTCATCATTTTGCTTCTCGAATTATTTTTTTCCCTGTCAATAATTTCAACGCACTCTTCAACAAAAGAAAGCGGAATTACGAAATTATCATCACCGGTTTTTAAAAGCAGACCTTCAATTATTGCAAGTGTTAAAGGAAGTTTTAATGTGATTGTTGTACCTTCATTTTCTTTGCTTGAAATTTCAACAATGCCTTTTAATTCTTCTATCGTTTTTCTTACAACATCCATCCCAACTCCGCGTCCTGAAATTGAAGTAAGTTCACGCGCTGTTGAAAATCCGGGCATAAATATCAAATTGTAAATTTCATTTTCGGAAAGTTCGCGCTCCTGTGGGATCAATCCGCGCTCAATCGCTTTTCTTTTTATTGATTGGGAATTTAATCCTGCGCCGTTATCTTTAATTTCAATTACAACAAAAGCGCCCGAATGTTTTGCGGTAAGTTGAACCGTTCCGTTTGCGGGTTTTCCTTTTTGAATTCTGTCTTCCGGATTTTCAATTCCGTGATCAATGCAATTTCTGATTATATGAACAAGCGGATCGTTCAATTTTTCAATTACGTTTTTGTCAAGTTCGGTTTCAGCTCCGATCGTTACAAAATCAACTTTTTTGTTAAGTTCATTGGAAAGGTCATGCACCAAACGCTTGAATTTATTGAATATTGTGCCGATCGGGAGCATTCTCAAATTCAATGAATTGTTTCGTAAATCCCATGTCAATCTTTCAATTTCTTCAGAAATTAAATTTAGTTCAGTTGAATTTTGCTTTGCCGAAATTTGATTTAATCTTGCCTGAACAGTAACAAGTTCGCCGACAAGATTTACAAGTTGATCCAATTTTTCCGAACTAACTTTTATATTTGCAGTGTTTTCTTTTTTCTGAATTACTGTTTCTTTTACAGTTTCAAATTTTTCTTCCCTGCATTTTTTTTCGCCGGAATTTTTTAACAGCGGAAGAAATTTTTCTTTTGAAATTTCAAGATCTTCTTTTAAAATATTTTGAAGTAAAGTTTTATTTTCTTCTGAGTTTAAAAGATCTTCCTTACTGATCTCTTCAATTGTAATTGTGCATTCATCTTCAACAAAAATGAAAACATCCTGAATTGCATTTTTGCCCTTATCCGTGCTTAAAAATATTTTCCAGCTGGTTAAACATTTTTCGGGATCAAAATTTTCAATTTCCGGAATGTGATCAAAATCCGCGTGCAATATTGCGCTTCCGAGTTCAATTATTTCATCGAGAAGAAAAAGCGGATTTGTGCCGTTCATAAAAATATTTTCGCCGGGCTTAAATTCTATATAAAATGTTGAAACTTGATTTTCTCCGGCTGAAACTTTTTCAATTATTACATTCGAAATTTCGTTATTGCAGAATCGTGAAAATCCGTTCATAATGGATCTCACTTTTTCATCACCGGTCGTAATTCCGGAATCCAGCATTGCGCAAATAACATCTTTTGAATTTAACGTAAGTTCAATTATCTCTTTTGAAATTTGAAGTTCACCGTTTCTGATTTTTTCAAATGCGTTTTCGATATCGTGCGTAAATTTCGAAACATCATCAAATCCGAACATTCCAGCCGAGCCTTTTACGGTATGCAAAATCCTGAATACTTTGGAAACCGTTTCCGCATTAGTGAAATCCGATTCAAGTTCAAGCAGCGCTTCTTCGAGTTGCTCAAGCAATTCGTTTGCTTCTTCCAAAAAGGATTGTTTCAATTGATCTAACAATTTGCTATCCTGTTAATTGTATTGATTAAAATATCTGAGTCGAACGGTTTCAAGATCCATCCTTCAACTCCAAGCGAAACCGCTTCTAAAACTTTTCCTTTGTCCGCTTCGGAAGTTATCATAATTACGGGCGTGGATCTGTGAATCACACTTTTCTTCAATTTCCTTAGCATTTCGAGTCCATCCATATTCGGCATGTTCAAATCCGCAAGGATCAAATGCACCGGATTATTCAGCAATTTTGTAATTGCATCTCTTCCGTCAACTGCTTCAAGCACTTCAAATCCATTTTCAGATAAGATAGATTGGATCATTTCGCGAGTACTTTTTGAATCATCAACTGTTAAGATTTTCATGATATTAAAATTTTTGTTATTGGATTTTTTCTTTTTTTCGAACCGGAATTTACGGCAAAACTTTTTTGATTACGGCTGTTAACTGTTCCGGTTTGAAAGGTTTTATTATCCAGCCGGTTGCGCCTGCCTGTTTACCTTCCGATTTTTTTGTTTCCTGCGATTCTGTTGTAAGCATTAAGATCGGCGTAAATTTAAATAAAGGATTTTGCCTCAAATTTTTTATCAAAGTGATTCCATCCATATTCGGCATATTCAAATCCGTTATTACAAGATTTACACTTGCGGATTTTACTTTTTCAAGCGCATCCTGACCGTCAACAGCTTCAATTACATTATAGCCGTTTTCGCTTAAAGTAAATTTTATCATTTGTCTTATGCTTGGTGAATCATCAACGGTTAATATAGTTTTCATGAGTTAAATTCCGCCTCCGGTATTTCCGTTCCGTTTTCAAGTTGATTTAATCCGTATTTTTCTAATATCACAAGTAAATAAGAATCATTATCAGTGTTCAAACTGAATTTCTTTCCTTTTTGTTTTGCACTTTTTCTTAAAGAAATTAAAAGTTGAATTGTAGAAAGATCAACTATTGCATCTTTATCAATTTTGATCTTTATTAAATCGGAGTTTGAAATTTTTAACAGTTCATCTTTCAGTTTAGCTGAATTTTGAATTGTTAAATTTCCGCTTAAATAAATTTCATTTTCAATTTTTTCAACTTTGCAATTGCTCATTTTTTTAATCCCCTTAAAAAAGTTCTATATTATCCCCGAAATCTTCATCACTTAAAGATTGATCAATATTTACGGGCATTTCATCTTTTATAATTTCTGTTAATGATCTATGTACTTCTCTTTCGCTTTGCATTGAATACTGATCTGCAAATTCGCTGAGATCCGCCTGAATCATTTCATCATTTATTTCAAATTTATTTTGGAGATCTTCAACAGTTTGATTGATCATAGCTGAGATCATTTCAATTTTATTTCCGGATTCATTTAGATTTTCGATCTTGTAAATTTGCTGTTCTATCGAATGTTCAATTTTTCCAGTGCTTAAATTAATTTCATTCAGTTTTTCAAAAAGTATTTTTCCGGTGTTGCTGAGTTCAGAAGTTTCACGCTGAAGTGAATTTATAATTTCGCCGGTTTTATTTTTTTGTTCTTCGCCGGTCTGTTTTTCATTTATACTTTTCAGTTCGCGGGTTTCGCTCATTATTTTTTCAAAAATATTTGAAACCGTAAAAGTCTGTTCTTTAGCATCGTTTGATAAACGTCTTATAGCATCGGAAAGGACTCCGAGCGCAGCGCCTTCTTTTCCGGAATGTGTTGATTTTATTATTGCGTTAAGAGAAATAAGTTCAATTTCAGTTCCCGCTTCTTCAATCTCATTTATTAAATTTGAAAGGATCTTAACGGCAGAAAAAACTTCACTCACGGAATTTATCAATCCGGAATGAACTTCATGATTTTTTTCGATCAAGGATTTTGTTGCATCAATTTTTGATTTTATTCCTTCGAGCGAATTTTCAGATGAATTATTTATGCTGACCGAACTCAAAATTTCATTCAATTCAATTATTGAATTTTTTATGTTTTGAGTTGAATAATTTATTGTGTTCACAGAGCCCGAAATATCTTTTGACGTATTATTTAATTGCGCCTGCTGAAGTTTCAAAACTCCGCAAAAATTTACAGCGGAAGATCTCTCAAATCCATTTTCTTCAAATTTTCTTTGCGCTTCCGAAAGTGAATTTATTACATGTTCGGTTTGCTGCGAAGTAATATCGCCGTATTGTACTGCTGAAATAATTTCATTAATATTTTTGGAAATTTTTTCCGATAAGGTTTTTACTTTTTCAACTGCAACAAGAGATGCTTCATAATTTTCGCTTAACTTATTAATTGCTTTATCTTTGTTTTCAAAAATTTCTTTTATCAAAACCGATTGCTTTGCTCTTATTGAAGAAATTTCATCAATGATCTTGCTGCAGCGCGAGTTTAACGCTGCTGTACTTTTTGCAATATCACTTTGACGTAGATTTATTTTATCGGAAAGATTTTCAACATTTTCGGCAAGTATGTTAAATCCCGTTGCATCGTTATTCAAACGCGCATTTTCTATTTTTGTTGCAATGCCAAGCATTCTTAATTGTTTAACAATTTTTCCGAATCCTTCGGCATGAGTTTGAGTCTGCTCCAAATAATTTTGGATGCGGTTCAAATGGTCTTTGCCTGAATTTATTACAAGCTCGGATGTTCTTGTAAGAAGTTCAATTTCAAAAAAGATCGAAAAAAGTTCCGAAATTTTTTGCTCGATTTTTTCACCAAAAGAATTGTTAAGTGTTTCAGACGAGATCGAAATTACATTTTTAATTATTTTGAAATTTTCGGTAAAATTTTCGCCTAAATCAAAAAACATGCGTGAAATATCGCTTCTGAAATTTTCAGTTACAGCAATAATTTCCGCCGGATTTGAATTTTCCAAGTCCGCAAATTTATTATTATTTAATGTTATTTCGCCCATAATTTCGGAATTCTTTCCATTGCAGGTTTTTTCTTAATTTGATTATCGGCATAAATAAAAATTTTTGTGTAGGATATTTTTTGACAAATTTTTGTAGGAATGAATGAATTTTTGTAGGAATGGGAAAATTAAAATGGAATAATGAAAGAATGGAAAATGGAAAACAATCCGTCATTCCGGCGCGAAGCAGCCCGGAATCTGACAGTGATACTAAGTAATATTCTGTCATTCCCGCAAGTGAAACGCGTCGGGAATCCTTTCTAAATAAGAAAGATTCCGGACAAGCCGGAATGACAGATCAACTTTTAATCTTTTAAACCAGCTTATTTTGTCTGGCGTAATTTAAAAGCTGGTTATTATCTTTTAAATCTAATTTCTGCATTATTCTTGTTTTATAAGTGCTCACGGTTTTTATGCTTAATGCAAGATCTTCTGAAATTTCTTTGATTGTTTTTTTGCGGGCTATCATTCTTAAGACTTCAAACTCACGATCTGAAAGATCGTTAAATTTTTTCTTTGGTGTGTTGTTTTCAAAATCATTAAAAAGCATTTCAGCCAGTGCAGGCGGAATGTATTTTTGTCCGGAAAGCAATTTTCTAATTGCAAGCAGAAATTCAAGCGGCTCAATATCTTTGTTCATGTATCCCGAAGCTCCGGCTTTCAGGCAGCGCAAAGCAAATTCATCTTCAGGATTTATACTTAGAATAAGTATGGGAAGTTGTTCATCAATTTTTATAATATCGGCAATGATATCAAATCCGCTTCTGCCGGGCATATTAATATCCAAAATTACCAGATCAATTTTTTTATTGCGGATCTTTTCCAAAGCTTCATCAGCATTTTTTGCTTCGTCTTCAACTTTTAAATCATTTTCATCATTAATAATTTCTTTTAAACCTTTTCTTACTATCGCGTGATCATCAACAATTAATATTTTTTTCATATTGATCTGACTGTTATTAAAAGCTGTAATTAAATTTTTATTTTGTCCCCTTAATTTTCCTTACATTATTTAATATATGAATTATTTAAATAATCATTCATTTTAGAACTTGGAAGGCAAGCTTTTACGGTTGTTCCTTTTAATATATTTCTCTTTATTTCTAATGTTCCCCCTATTTTTATTGCCTTTTCCTGCATTCCGATTATTCCGAGGCATTCAGGATCATTTAATTTATCTTCATCAATTCCGATTCCGTTATCAATAATTTCAAGATAATAATGCTTTTTGATAAGCGCAGTTTTTATTTTAACTTCCGTGGCATTTGCATGACGGGCAACATTTGTAATGCTTTCCTGAAAAATTCTGAAAAGTACAACGGAAATATTCTCGCTGAATTTGAGATCTGAATTTTTACCGATAAAAATTTTCGACTTAATCCCGGTGCGTTCAGAAAATATTTTTAAGTTTTCTTCTATTGCCGGAATCAATCCCATTGTTTCCAATATTTTTGGACGCAAATTTGAACTTATTCTTTGTACTGATTTTATTGTTGAACTTATAATATTATTCATTTCTTTAAGCTTTAATTTCGCTTTTTCATTTTCGCCTGAAATATTTTTACTTATTGAAAGAGATATTAATTTTATGCCCGTTAATGCTTGCCCTAATTCATCATGAACAAGTGATGCAATTTCTTTTCTTTCCTCTTCGCGTATCTTTTCAAGATGTGCAGAAAGCGCGCGCAAGTTCTCTTCGGATTGTTTCAACTTTTCATCGGCAAGTTTTTTTTCGGTTATATCCAAATGAGTTCCAGCAACTCTTAAAGGATTTTCGTTTTCATCTCTTCCGAAAACTTTTCCCTGACTTAAGATCCATCTGTACTCACCGGATTTTGTGCGCATCAAAAATTCCTGAGAAAATTGATCTTCCTGTTTTATTATTTCCTTTTGATGTTTTGCAACAGAGATCATTTGTGCCGGATGAATTAAATCTTTCCAATTATCATAATTAGCTTCAAATTCATTTGGTTTGTAGCCGAGCATTGTGTAATATTTCGGACTGAAATACACTTCGTTTTTTTCAATGTTCCAATCCCAGATTCCCTGATTTGCCGCTTCAATTGAAAGTTGTAATCTTATTTCACTTTTTTTCAAAAGTTTTTCTGCTTTTTTTCTGCGGGTAATATCGATCATATTTCCTTCGTACATTACCGAAATTCCGTTTTTATCCCTGATATTTCTCGCATAAATCAAAACCCATATTATTTCACCATTCTTTTTATAAGCTTCAAATTCAAGTCCGCGAATTTTATTATTCTTTTCCATTTCAGCAATTATCATCGGCTTTAAAGAACTATCAACAAAAACCTCTGTCCAATAATCGTTAACAGTATTTATTAAATCCTGTGGAGAATTATAACCTAAAATTTCTGCAAGTGATCTGTTAGCGGAAATTATTTTTCCATTAAGATCAACCTGATAAATTCCTTCTAAAGCGTTATCAAAAATTGATTGATACTTATGCTCTGCCAAAGCAAGTTTCATTATTGCGGATTTATATTCAGTAAGATCGCGGCAAGTATATAAAATTTCATCAGTGTTTATATTAACCCGTTTAATATTGATCAAAAGATGATGAACTTTTCCTGATTTATCCGTTACTGTTTTTTCAACATCTTTTAACTCGCCGTAAAAATTTAATTCCTTAAATGAAAAAAGATTTTCGCCAAGTAAATTTTTTATTTGTCCCATTGAATAAATTTCATTAGCAGAATAACTGAATAATATTTCCGAGTTTGGACTTACATAAGTAAAATTTCCGTTGAGATTTGTAAGAATTACGGCATCGGAAATATTTGAAAGCACTAATCTGTGCAGTTCTTCCGAAGCTTTTAATCTTGCCTCAAAATTTTTTTGTGTTGTAATATCTTTCCCAACTGTTTGAAATTCAACTATATTTTCATTTTCATCAAAAAATGCCTTGTAAGTCCAAAGATGCCAGCGCAATTCGCCTGTGTTGGATTTTGTAAGATTTTCCATTGTTCTAACGGAATGTTCTTTGGTGAAAGATCGCAAAAAATATTTTATATTTTCTTTATCACTTTCAGGCAGATAATTGATAAACTTATCGCCTAACAATTCGTCCGTAGATCTATTCCAATAAATACAATAAGCAGTATTAACAAAGGTCCAGGTTGTATCAGGTGAAAATCTGCACACAAGATCAACTTGTTCTTCTATTAAGGATTTATAATATGTTTCACTTTGTTCAAGCTTTTTCTGAAGTTCTTTTCTAAAAGATATATCTCTATAAATTCCTATAATTCTTCCATCAGAAAGTGTCTGACCATTAACTTCAATAAACATTGAAGTTTTATCTTTCTTAATAATTCTTCTTTCCCGGATTATGCTTTGCTGCTGTTTTAATTTATTAAAATCAACAGGAAAACTATTTTTATCTTCTTCAGAAAGCAGATCGCGAATGTTCATTTTTGTAAGTTCTTCTCTCGAGTAAAGAGTAAACTCGCAAGCAACTTTATTTACATCCAAAATATTTGCTTCACGATCCGAAATAACAATCGCATCAGCGGCATGTTCAAATATCAATCTGAAATTTTCTTCGCTGTGCGCTAATTCTTCCTGATGTTTAATTCTTTTTGTAACATCGCGGGCAATTCCCTGAACGGCAAAAGGCATCCCGTTTTTTTCCAAAAGAAATGATCTTACTTCAATAAGCAGAGTTTCGCCGGATTTATTTTTGATTTTATAGATCACTTCATCGGAATTGTTTTTTATTGATTTCAAATCAGAAACTCTTTTATTTGCAATTTCCAATTGATCTTCAAGCAGAACATCTTTAATGTTCATCTTTAGAATTTCTTCGCGGGAAAAGTTGAAAAGTTTTACTGTAGAATCGCTTACTTCCAAAAAGTTACCTTCAAAATCATGCACGTAAATGCAATCGAATGCATTTTTGAATAACGATTCATATTTGTAATGAACATCATCTGAATTTGATAAATTGCCGTTGTATAATTTATTCATTTATTTTCCGGAAAAATTTTTCACAAAATAAACTTGTCTGATGAAAATTAAAATGAATATTTTAATCCACTAATTCAAAATTAGATTTTATACTTCACAAAATTATTGTTTTAAATTGTTGAATTGAAGATTTGTATTAGTGGTAAATTATGATTTGCCATAAATAAGTCAGGAAAAATTACTGAATTTGAATTATTATTCATTAAATTTCAGAAAAATATTTTTCAAATAATTAAAATGCTTCATAAATATTATTTATGATATTTCATTTTTGATAGAAAATATTTATAAGATAATTCTGAAATATTTCGCGGCCGTTTGAAATTTTTAAATCATTTATTGATGATTTTTAAATTCCAAAGAAAATCTGCTTCCTTTTTCTTTTTCACTTTTTACTTTTATAGCGGCATTATTTATTTCGCAATATTTTTTTACCAGCGCCAATCCCAAGCCATTTCCTTCGTAAGTTCTTGTATATCCCTGTTCCTCTTGAGTAAAAGGTAGAAATAAAATTTTCATGTATTTTTCATCAATGCCAATTCCTGTATCTTGAACACAAACGCAAAGATTCCCTTTTTTATTTGTGGAAGTTTTAACAGTAATTTTTCCGTGATTGGTAAATTTGATTGCATTGCTAATCAGGTTTGCAAAAATTTGCGTGGCTGAATATTGATCAACATTTAATAAAGGATTTTGCACTTCATTTACAAGATCAAGTTTTAAGTTCTTTTTTTCTGCAAGTGCTTTGTATTCGTTTATCAAAGGATTCAAAATATCTTTTATAATATGATGCTCTTTGAAATTAGGTTTGTAAAATCCCTTCTGCACTTCCGAATAATTTAAAACAAGATCAACAGTTCTGATAATTCTGCTGCTTCCATTTTCAATGGAGTCAAATCTTTCTTCAAGATCAGGAGAAATATTTTCTTCCAGCTCCATTTTTATTAATGAAAGATGATTAAAAATTACGTTTAGCGGCGAGCGGATCTCATGAGTGATTTGTGCAAGGAATTCGGATTTTAATCTTTCTGATTGCTCCGCTTTTTCTTTTGCGGCGATCAATTCTTTTTCAATCTTTTTCCGTTCTTCCAATTCCTCACGAAGTTTGATGCTTATCTCAGAAAGTTTTCCCGCACTTTTTTTGATCTTACCTTCTAATTCCTTACTCGCATTTAAAATATCCTGCTTGGTTCTTTTTTCTTCATTTAAAACAAGTTTAAAAGTTTCAATGTTTCGCCGCAATTCAATTTGAATTTCAATTTCTTTATGAAGCGCTTTTAATGCTTCAATTTGATCTTCAGTTAAAACACGGGGCTTATCATCAAGTACGCATAAAGTTCCAAGCGGAAAACCGTCTTTTGTACTTATTGGAATTCCTGCATAAAAACGGATTCCGGGATTTGATGTTACAATTGGATTATCAACAAATCTATTATCCTGATGAGTGTCACTAACAATCATAATTTCATCAGGATTTAAAATTGCGTGAGCGCAAAATGCAGAATCACGGCTCATTTCATCAAATGATAAACCAACTTTCGATTTGAACCATTGTTTATCGGAATCGATCAAAGTTATTAGTGAAATTGGAGTATTGCAAACATTTGCGGCAAGGCAGGTTATGTTATCAAAAACTTCTTCGGGCGCGCTTCCCAAAATATTCAAACTTTTCAGGGCTGCCAATCTTTCAGTTTCGTTTTTAGGAATTTCTGCTTTCACTTTTACTCCTTTCTCCCCTTTTGCTGATTTTTGCTGATCTGTTTTTTTGTGATCCCGGAATCCATTTAAATTTTATTTTGCAAGCACCGTCCCGAAATTTAATTTTGTAAATATAACGGTCAAGAATTTTTGAATATCAAACGGTCTGCGTAAATAATGTCCTGAAACTCCGTCAAGTCTCATTATTTCTTCATCAATATCGTTATCGGCAAATATTATAACCGAATCCGATGAAAAATTTTCATTGGCTTTCATTTTATCTAAAATTAATTTTACTTCTTTTGCAGAAATGTGAAGATCAACTAAAATAAGATCTGGCGCAATATTTCCTTTATAATTAATTGCTTCTGAAAGATCAAGCGTATTTATTTCATTTATTAATCTAACGCTTTTAATAAGTTCTTTTATTCTATTTGCTTCGTCATTATTGTCTTCCACCAATAAAATTGAAATTGGCTCGATTTTCATTTTTACCTCTTTTTATTTTCAGAAATTTCGGGAATTAATCACTTATAAATTGGCGATAAAATATCGCTTAAAAGAATATTATTAAGATATAAAAATTATTTTTGATTTTCTCTGAATTGGAAAAAATATTTAATAATTTCAGAGTTATTTGAATGTAATTTTTTTAAAATCTAACTTTTTCCGGGGAAGTTTTTTCCAATAAAATTCAGTTTAATATTTTTAAATTTTTTCAATGTAAATTCAACATCAAATTTTGCGCGTTCATCCGCATAATAAACCTGTTCATCACCTTTTATTTTTTATGAAATGCTCTGCTGTTTAGATTACGGGTAGAAATTAAAAGTAACTTTCATCAAAAAATAAAAGGAATACCAAAATGAAAAACTTGATTTATTTACTCGCAGTTTTAATTTTATCGGCAAATATTTTTGCCCAAGAAAATCAAACAGAAAAAAATCTTTTTAAACTTGGCGATTACAATTTCGGCGGTTACATTGGAACAAATTTAAAATATTCTCAAGTGTTTGATGATAATTCAGGATTTCTTGATCTGAAAGCAGCTTTTGTTATCAATCACAAATATTCAGTGGGATTTTCATTAACAGGATTATATTATGATAAAAGTTTGGATCAGCTTGTTGAAAACGGAACTTATCATATTTATGGATCTTTTGCAGGTTTGCTTTTAGAACGTCATTTTGTTCTCAGTGAAAGGTTCAAACTTTCACTTTCAATTAATAGCGGCACAGGAACAGCTTATTATCAGTACGACAAAGATTATAGAGAAAATGTTGAATGGTACGAAGAAATTATTGATCGTGAAAACTTCGGATTTTTTGAACCGGGAATTGAACTTCAGACTAAAATCTCGAAACACTTTTGGTTAGGAGCAGTTTCAAGTTACAGATTTACTTCTCCGCTAAAATTAAAAGGACAAGATGAAGATGTTTTCAGAAATTTGAGCGCAGGAATTTCAATAAAATACGGAATATTTTAAAACATAATTTCGAAAAGTGAAACTATAATTTTTTACACTGTCAATCCGGGTAAACCTGAATTGACAGTGTAATTTTTATTAATCCCCAAAGTTGCTAATGATCAAAATAATTTCAAAATTTCACTAAACAAAAATTACGTTATGAAAATAAATAAAAAAATTCTGCTTTCGGTTTTTGTTTTTGCCGTATTGATTCAGCTTTTGCTTATTACTTACAATCAATATACCGGCTATATTCAAGTACCTGATCTGTCAAATTTTTTAACCAGATGGATCACGGGAATTGTATTCAGCACAATTTTCGGATTAGGACTTTTATACTTCGATCTTATATTCATAAATCTACTCGATAATAAAGTAACTTGGGAAAAGAATATTCCGTTAAGATTGGCAACTGAATTTTTCCTAACTGTTGTTGTCGGCGCAATTTTCGGACTTGGAATTACACTTTTTGCAAATTTTATTTTTCCATACCGCGAGCCGCTCAACGAAGTTATAATCACAAATATTTTGATCTGCACTGTCATAAACATTTTTCTGGTTTCAATTGTAGAAAGTATTCTATTATACAAAAAACATCTTGAAGCAAAGTTCAAAGCGGAAAAGCTGGAAAAAGAAAATTCGGAAATAAGATTTGAAATTTTGAAGAATCAACTTAATCCGCATTTTCTTTTTAATAGTTTAAATGTACTTTCTGCCCTTATTTCATCGGATCAAAATAAAGCTCAAAATTTTATAGAAGAATTTTCATCGCTTTACAGATACATTTTAGAAGTGATTGATAAGCCCGCCGTAACTTTAAAAGAAGAAATCTCATTTGCCAAATCTTATCTTTTTTTACAGGAGATCAGATTTCAGGATATGATAATTTATCAGATAAATATTGACGCTGAAAAATTGGAATGTCTTGTTCCGCCGCTTTCAATTCAAACGCTTTTGGAAAATGCAATTAAGCATAATATTGTTTCGAGCGAACATCCTTTAAAAATTAAAATTTACAATAACGATGATAAATTATATATTTCAAATAACCTGAATCAAAAGCACAGCAGCGTAAAATCGACGGGAATAGGAATAAAAAATTTAATTAAAAGATACAGTTTGATTTCCGATAATTCACCTGAATTTAATATTTCCGAAAGTGAATATTTGGCAAAGCTCCCTTTAATTAAGGCACAATAAAATGAAAGTCGTAATTATTGAAGATGAAATTTTAGCAGCTGACAGACTAGAAAAATCGATTAAGGAATTAGATAATTCAATTGAAGTTGTAAAAAGATTAACTTCAGTTTCCGAATCTAAAAAATGGCTAAATGAAAATTCAAATTTTGATTTAATATTTTTAGATATTCAACTTTCTGATGGAATAAGTTTTTCCATATTTGAAGATGTTAAAATTTCTTCGCCGATAATTTTTACAACTGCTTACGATCAATACGCAATTCAGGCGTTCAAACTAAACAGCGTTGATTATCTTCTTAAACCAATTCGCAAATCAGATCTAAAAGATGCGCTGCAAAAATTTGAACAAATCAGAACTTCATACTTAAAGCAAATTGAAAATCTTTTTGAATATTTCAAAGATCAAAATGAAAATAAAGAAAATTATAAAAGTAGATTTTTAATTCAGTTCGGACAAAAACTAAAAAAAGTTGAAACTGAAAATATTGCATTCTTTTACGCATTGGAAAAAAATGTTTTTCTTACAACTTTTGAAAACGAACATTTCCCTATTGATTATTCATTAGATAATCTTGAAGAAATTGTTTCGCCAAAATTATTTTTCAGAATTAACAGAAAATTGTTGATCAATATTAATGCGATCAAAAATATGATCCCTTATTCACGCTCGCGAATTAAAATTGATCTTAAACCTTCCGCGCCCGCTTTAATTGAGGCGATCGTGAGTGTTGAGCGCACAAGCGATTTCAAAAAATGGCTGGATAAATGAAATTAGAATTTGAGAATTTTAGAAAGTAAGAATTTAGAAGCTTTTGTAAATCTTTATTATCAATTAATGTTTCATCCGGAAAAATAAAAATCAAATTTGATTAATTTATATTTTTTGATGATTATTGAATATCAAATTTTCACTTTCACGGGGATCTTAAAATGAAAAAGATAATTCCTTTCTTTTTAGTTTTTCTTTTCACTCAATTTTCATTTGCGCAAGATCGTTTGCCTGCACCGGTTGCAGTCAGCACAGGTTTTATGCCGCAGGGATATTCAATCAATTCTTTAAATTCACAGGGCACATCAAATATTTTAAACTCGCCTGAAAATATTTCTTTTATCAATCCCGCTGCACTTTCAAATTTTGAAAATGTTGCAGTAAGCGCCTCTTATCAATTTGAAACAAAAGTTAAAGAAGCTTGGTTTGCAGAAATCGGCGGAGAAAGAACTAATAATTTTGTTCCTAAATCAGCCGGCGCTGTAATTCCTATTTACGGATTTACACTCGGATTAAGTTCAGGACAGTTATACAATTGGGAAATAGATTTCGGAAAAATTGAAAAAAAAACTTTTGAAAATCCTGATGGAACAGGCGAATTTTATGAACTTGAAATGAAAACGAGAATTTATACATATTCGGCTTTAGGTTCTTTTAGTCTCAATGATATTTTTACAAGCGACAAATTAAGTATTGGAGCAAGGTTTAATTACAATAGCATAAATTATTTTGAAAAAATTATTACCTCAGAAGGCGAAGTAAATGATAATCAAAATAATTTCAATATCGGCGCGGTTTACCAGTATAATTTAAGCGGAAATAAATATTTGCAATTTGGTTTATCTTATTCATCGCCGATTGATTTTAGCTCATTGATAAAATATAAACAAATAGATAATGGCGGCGGTACAATTGATCCTTTATCAGATAACTCAGGAAATGATTTAATAATTGGTTTACAAAATGAATTTGCTTTTGAAAGTAAAGTTCCGGCTAAAGCAAGTTTTGATTTTAATCTAAATATGTGGGAAAGATTTCAATTGATTGGCGGATTGAATTTTGTTAATTGGAGCATTTGGGAAAATGCAAAAGATCAAGTTGAAACTTTTGCAAGCGGAATTTATAAATTAAACAATGATGCTTATTTTTCTTTCGGATTTTTTACAACCGGCAGAAAATTTAAAGAAGATATTTTAGATTTCAACGATGAATTAAGCGGAGCTTATTTAACCGCCGGAGCGTCTTATAAATTTAAGTTCATCAAATTTGATCTTTCTGTTGCCAATGGAAATTTTTTACTAAGCGGAAAAGCTTATCAAAACACAATAGGGAAATTCGGATTATCTTTTGTTTTCTAGTTTTGAATTTAAAAATATTTAAAAACAAAAAGCCCGGTCTTTTCAGATCAGGCTTTTTGTTTTTGTAAATTTATTTTAGAAAATAAATCCTGCGCCGATTCCCAAAGTGCTGTATTTTGCAACATTGTAATCAACATTAAGATTTATAAATCCTAATTTCAAAGCTGCACCAAGCGTTAATTTTGCAGTATTTCCGCCATCGGCATCAAAAGAAATTCTTTCTGTTCTTTCTTCAACTGACCCGCTTGGAGTTGTGTAATTATATGTGTAATCATATTTTGCGCTCATTGAAGATGATTGATATGAAAGTCCTGCATAAGGAGTTATGTTCAACATTCCCGGACCGAAAGTTTTGCTTGCGTAAACTCCAAATTCACTTGCTGAACTTTCAAAAAGATCGCCGATCTGTAAATTTTGTGTAAAAAATCCTACTGAAACATTTAGCGGAAGCGGAACAGGAATCCACATTCCTGGATTGTGCTGAATTCCAAATCCGAAATAATTCAAATCGCCAACTTCTTCATCTATTTGAACTGTCGGTAAATAACGGAAAGAAAGTTGAGTTCCGTAAACTGTTCCCAAGGTTAATTGCGGCGCGGCTAGCGGAAGCATTGAAAGATTATCTAAGATTCCGGTTACCGGCAAAGTAACTTTTCTACCTTTTAATTCGTAACCTTGAATGTTTCTGTCGCTTCCGATTATAATTTGAAGACTGTCAAGTTTGCTTCCAACAACGGTTGGACCTTGAAAACTAACAGTAAAATCTTCCTGAGAAATTTGAGTTATCACATTATCAGGAGCATTTCCGCCAACTAATTCCCTTGCCTGATCTTTGCTAAATCTGAAAGTTCCGCTTGTAGCAAAAGTTCTGTTTTCATCATTCATAAATGCACCCATTGCAACAAGTCCGAGTTGAATATCAATCCCGAAAATTTCAGCTTCGGGTGATCTTGTAACCCAGCCGGTATTTAAATTTGCGCCGAATCCGTTTGTCATCGGTGAAATATATGCGGCTGCAGCTTCCTGCGAAAGATTTTTCATTGTTTCATTAAGTTCTTGTGCATTTACTTGCGAGAAAGTAAAAAATGCGATCAACATTAAAAAAGCCGATTTTAAGTAAGCGCCGGTTTTCATTTTGATCCCTTTCAATTTTATTAACATAATTTAAAATGATTTAAAAATTCCTTTCCGGTAAAATTACCATTAGGATTTCAAAATTATAATCGAATGTTCTTTTAAAAATTTGAATGACTTTTGAAATGATTTTTTGAAATTTTATTAAATCAGATTACTTATCTATTAATTATTTATTAAATTCTTTTTGCAAACTGAAAATTTCATATTCGCTTAATTTGCCTTTTATTTTGTTTTTCAGCGGTTTTTCTTTCAACTTCCGGAATTTCTGAAGCAAATTCTTTTAGGAAAACGGGAATTTTTCTTCCACTGATTTTCAGAATATCTTTTATCATCAAATTTGAAATTACGGTTTTATTTTTTCCTTTTATCTCAGTAAGATATTTAAAGATCAATTCGCTTAATCTGTTCAGCGAAAAATTGTGAGTTGATTCAGTTTGATCGTAAATCCAATCGCAAAATCCGGAAAAATTTTCATAAACATTTTCACCAAAAATAATTTTTACCGTTTCCGCAAAATCTCCGCTGTTGTAAGTTAAATCCCAATATCGTGCAAAGCGTTTCATTCTTTGCATTTGCGAAAATTCAATTAAATTATTTTTCAAAATTTCGTACGGTGGAAGATCAGAATATACTGCTCCGTAAATTTCATCATGGCGCGAAATTGTTGTTCCGGAAAGTTTTTTCAAAATTCCGATTTGAATTTCGGAAGAAGTTAATTTTGCAAGCGAGTTTAAATTTTCTGCAAAACTTTCGAGCGATTCGCCGGGCAATCCGACTATCAGATCAACATGCAAATGCGCATTTGTTTGATGCTCTAGAAAATCCAGATTTTCTTTTATCTTTTCGAAATTTAAATTACGATTTATGTTTTTTGCAATTTGCGAATTTAAAGTTTGAATTCCGATTTCGAGCTGTATTGATGCGGGCGGAAACAATTTCAGCTTTTCTTTTATTACAGCCGGAAAATTTTCGGGAATTACTTCAAAGTGAAGCATGCACTCCGGAATTTTGCTCAAGAAAAAATCCAGGATCTTTTCTGCAATTTTTACATTTAGATTGAAAGTCCTGTCAATGAATTTAAATTTTCTTGTACCGCGCAGCCAAAGATTTTCAAATTCAGCTAGAATAATTTCAACATCAAAATATCTTACAGTTTTATCAATTGAAGAAAGACAAAATTCGCAGTTAAACGGACAGCCACGCGAAGCTTCAACATAAATAACTCTGTTTTGAATATCGTGCGTAGAATAAAATGCGTAAGGTAATTTTATATTTTGCAGATCCGCATGTTCTGCTTTAATAATTTTTTCTTTTGGAAAATCATTATTTAAAATTGAACTGCACAATTTGTAAAATTCAAATTCGCCTTCACCTTGAATAATATAATCAGCTTTTGAAAGATCAACTCTGAAAGGAAGATGACTTGCTTCGGGTCCGCCTAAAATTATTTTAATTTCAGGAGATATTTTTTTGATTATAGAAATTAATTTTTCGATATCAGATGCATTCCAAATATAAACGCCCAAGCCAATAATTACGGGCTTTTCGCTTAATATTTTTTCAGCGATCTCATAAAGATTTTCATTTATCACAAATTCTTTTAGGTAAGCATCTTTTTTAAGTTCATTTAAATTTGCTAATAAATACCGCAATCCTATTGATGTATGCGAATATCGTGCGTTTAAAGTTGCCAGAACAATTTTGCTCATAAATTAAATTTTCTTTTTTGTTGGGCTAAAATTAACAATAATAAAATTCAAATTTCATGATAAATATTTTGTACAAAAAAAAGCCGGCGAATTTTCACCGGCTTAATTTTAAAACTAATACAAAAATTTTTGGAAAGATCAATAAACATTTTTCCGCATATATCTTGAATTCATTAATCTTGCAACAGCCATATAATTGGGATTGAAATGAATTTTTCCGCCGACTTTATATTCATTTAATTTTTTCCCTATATCAAATACAGTCATATCAGAAGTTGTTCCGGCAAAATTTATTGTTTCATCTTTTGTTTTAAGATTTTTTACATCAACATCAATTTCGCCAAAATCTAAAATTGCGCGATACGATTCTTCATATTTTTCAGAATTGATATCTGCTGTATGCCCAACGCTTGCTTCACCGATAACTCCATCGGGCATGTTTCCTTTTTTTTCTATTTCCAAAATTTCAGCAGCAAAATCAAAAACGGAATCAGAAAGATTTTTGAATTTTTTATTATCAAGCGGAGAAACTCCGAAAAATGCAGATTCACCGATTCTGAAATGATTCACGCCGGCAGGAACTTTTTTCATTGAAACTAAAGGCAGTGTTATTGAACTTCCTCCTGAAACAAGTTCCAGTTTTTTTCCGAACTTTGCATTTATTAATTCTTTGTAAAGGGAAAGTTGAATGAGTTTATCATAAGTTGGTTCAACGCCGTACATACAGCCCAAATTCGTTCCGATGCCTATTATTTCTAGGTTTTGCAGACTAAATGCTTTTTCATAGAATTGTAAAATGTTATCGCGCAAAATTCCTTCACGCAATTCACCCATTTCAATCATAATAATAATTCTATGAATTTTCCCTTTATTTCCGGCTTCTTTATTCAATTCTTCCAAAGTATGCAGCGATGAGTTAACTGAAATATCAGCATATTGAATTACATTTTTAATTTGATTTAACGGCGGCGGTTTTATGTACATTGTTACAACATCCGGTGCAACTTCTTTTATTGCCTTTAAATTTGTTGTTCGCGCATCACCGATCGAATGAATATTTTTTATTGAATCATTATTCAATATTTTTTCAAGAACAGGTTTATATCCGCCTAAAACTTTCGTAACTAATGTCCACTGAATGTTTTGCTGACTTAAAAAAGAATTGATTTTATTAATGTTGCCAAGAACTTTTTCCGTATCAATATTTAATACTGCCATTATTATTCCGCTCTGCTCCATCTCATTTCAGCATATTTTGATGTAAACCCGAAACGTTCGTATAATCTTTTTGCCGGATTATCATACTCAACATGAAGCGCAATATTTCCATCGCAAATTTCTGCTGATTTTTGTATTATCTGTTTTCCTATTCCTTTATTTCTGAATTTTTGATCAACTGCAATATAAACTAAAATATTATCGGGAATATATTCATTCATTCCGGTTTTATTCATCACAAGCTCACCTGCAAGATTGCCATCTTCAAATGCAGCAAGTAAAAATCCGCCTTTGCCTTCAGATTTGCTGAAAGCATAATCAATACTTTTTGCTATTGCGGTTTTTTCATCACCGAAAGGTTTTAAATGTTCGTAAAGAAAATCAACAAATATTTCTTTGTCTAAATTTTCAGGATATTCATTTTCATTAGTAATCAATTTGATTTCAAGCATTATTCACTCATTTTTTTTGGAAATTTTTGTTTTGCGGAAGCCGGAAGATATAAATAAATCAAGGTACGCAGATATTTTTTGATTTTAAAAAACAGATCTTTTCACACTGAATTAATTAGAATTTTATTTGGGATTCGGCAACTTAATTAAATCGCACTTCCGACTCCATATTTGTAGATAAGAAATTTTTGATTGAATTTCAAATTTAGTAGAATTATTTTTTATGAGTATTTAAAGAAATTTGGTTAACAGATCTCTATTTTGATCAATAAAATCAATACTTTTATATAAATTCATAGCTCTTAAATTTTTTCGCGACACTTCCAATCTTATTGCGGAAATATTTTCCTGTTTCGATTTTTCCTCAATAAATTTCAAACATTTTTTGCCTAATCCTTTTCCTCTGAAATTTTCTTTAATAAAAATTTCATCAACAAAAATATATTTACCGTTAAATTCAAAACTGAAAGAATAAGTAAGTAAAAAATATCCGGCAAATTCTTCATCTGATTTTACAAGAAAAATTTGCCCGTATTCTTTTTCCGAAAATATTTCTATAAGTAACTTGCGGATGTTTACATCAATAAAATCAATATGTTCATGCTCATGAAATTCTCTTATCATTTCAACAAGAATTTCAGCATCGTCAAAATCAGCAGGAATAATTTCAATTTTCATTTTAATATTTCATCTTAAATTAAATAATAAATCTCTGATTTCTGACTAAACCAGAATTACATTTTTTTATCATTTTATAAATCTTATGTTCATTGGATATCTATATCTAACACCGTCGTTGGCTTTTATTGCGCCTATCAAAGTTATGATCAAATCGTACATCCAGACAATTCCCAATAAAATCAATATTACAAAAATTGATAACGGAAAATTATTTTCATTTACTCTAAAAGCTTGAATTATAACTATTATAAAACCCAATAAAAACAACAGTGAAATTGTAATTTGAAAATTCAACACTTCTTTAGCTTGATCTGAAATAAATTCATCCTGATCTTTTTTGGAAAGCCATATTACAAGCGGAGCAATTAAATTTCCGAAAGGAAAAAGAAATCCGGCAAAAGTGCTTAAATGAGAAATCATTCCCCATTTTTTTGAATCATGTGAAATTGTGTTTTCCATTTTTATTTTTCCTGATTTTAAAGTGATTTTTATTTCAGAAATCCGAACGTAATAATTACGGCATCATTTCCGTAATCGTTAAAAGTATGCGAATATGAAACGTTAAGAGTTAATCTCATTGAATATGTATGAAATAATCTTAATCCCGCGTTTGCCGTAAGTTCAAATCCATCGCTATTTACTTTTTCGGAATCGTAGTAAGAATTTCCATAAAAATCCACTTCCCTGTAATAATTTCGCTGATCTTCAACCCAATGAAATCCTGCGCCTAATCCTAAATACGGACAAATATCTTTTCTACTGAAAAGGTAAGATGAAAAAATATTTACACCAAAACCTTTGCGCGCAAAAACCTGTAACCCATAATCGAAATTCAAAAGTTCTGCGCCCACTTTATAATCCATTGTAAAACTTCTATCAGTATTATCAAATCCGGTTTCAGGATAAAGATAACCGAATGAAAATCCGAAAAATCTTCTTCCGAGTCTTTCCAAAGGAGATTTTGTTTCGTGTTCGGTTAAAGTTCCTATTTGCGCGGTTCGTGAAATTGGTTGAAACTCTGTAATGCTCATCGCAATTCTTTGCATTATTACATCTAATTCTTCCACTGAAGTTGATGTCATATTATCCTGAAGTAAAATTCTTTTTTCCTCAACGTCAATCAATGAATATTGAATTATGAGTTTTTGTCCGAGTTGCAAAAAACTGCAAATAACCGCGTGATCCGCACCAACATTTTCCGCTTCTTCAACTGCGCAATCTATATCGTTGCAGCCTGCAAAATTCTCATCATTATTGCGAGTTGAAAGTACAACATCAAGATCGCTTATTTTCTGAATTTCATATTTTAAAATTTCGCGAACGCTGTTCAAGGTTGATCTGTCAATACTTTCTGATTTGAAATTTGTTATTGCAATTTTTTTTATGTTGCTTGCTTGCGCAGTTATGTTTGAATTTACCGTAATAATTATTGCGAAAATCAGCAGACTGAATTTTAAATATTTCATTTTAAATCCATAAAATATTTTTATAAAAATTTTTCTTTTTCTCTATTTACAAATTCACTTAATGCGAGCGGTTCTTTTCCAGTCAACATTCTGTACACGCTTGAAATCCGTGGCTCACCTTGAAACCTCGGCAAAAAGTGAAGCATTATCATCACAACTATAAATCCGTTATCATAATTTTCTTTTCTTTTTTGAAAATAAAATTTAACGGGATTTACATTTTCAAATATAATTTTTTTATTCAAAGTTTTTGAAATAATTTCCGCAGCTTCGTAAAAATTCAGATTTTCATTTCCCGTTAATTCGTAATAATTATTTTTATATTTATCAAAATCATTCAATAAAATTGCGGCTGCTTCGCCTATATTTTTCACATCGATCCAATTAAATTTAGCTTTGCCCGCCGGTAAAATTATTTTCTTATGATTTCTAATATCACTCAATAAAGAGGTTGTTAAATTTTGCATAAAGTAACTCGGACGCAAAAATATAAAATCAATTCCGGATTCTTTTATAAGTCTTTCAATTTTGTTATGCGGAATTACTTTGCTTTTTTCAACGCCCTGCACCGAAAGGAATAAAATTTCCTTTACGCCTGCCGATTTGATTTTATTGATAAGCGGGACGAAAAATTTTTCAACATCAGAGATGGGCGGAGGTCTAAGTAAAAAAACTGTATCAATATTTTTAAAGGAATTTTCGTAAGTAGAAAAATCTTCAAAATCAAATTTGATAATATTTAAATCAGGATAATTTTGAAATTCATTTTTTGCTTTTTCAACATTTCTAACAGCCGCAAAGATTTTAACATCATTTATTAAATGATAGAGAAAATGCAGAGTTTCAAATCCAACGTTTCCGGTTGCGCCCGTGATCAAAATATTTTTCATTTATTGAAATTGTTTAACTGAGTTAAAACTTCTACCTAAATCTGATATTAATACCTGAATTTTCCAAATGAAAAAGAAGATCTAAGCTGGAAATATTATTGAATGAGAATGTAAATCATTCAATATTTCTGCTAAAGAAAACGAATGGAATAACGATAATGTATTATAATAAACCCTAAAATTTTAAGCGAATAAAAATGAAAGTTAATATGGATTGGATTAAAAATTTAAGTATTTCAAAAAAATTGATCTATAGTTTTGTAATTGTAGCATTTATTGCGGGAATTATCGGCACTATCGGATTGATAAACATTTACAAAATTGAAAAAGAAGATACTAAACTTTATGAAATGGTTACCGTTCCGCTTTCTGAAGCCGGACAATTGTCTGATAATTTTCAAAAAGTAAGAGTTACATTGCGGGATATGGTTTTGCTTGATAATCCCGTAAACATAAATCAGAAAATCGAACAAAGGAAAGCTTATTCCGCCGAAATTACAAGATTGGTTGATAGTTACGAAAAAACTTTGATGACAGATGAAGGCAAAAATTTACTTGCGGAATTCCGCGAAAAAAGAAAAGAATATTTAGAAGATATTCAATTAATTGAAGAGCTGGCTTTACTGAATCAAGATGAAGAAGCAACAGTTTTTCTTGAAAGCGGAAGCATTGTTGTTACTGAAAATATTGAAATGGATCTGATAAATAAAATGGTTGATCTGAAAATAAGATTGGGCAAAGAAATCTCAGATTCAAATTCTTCTCTTGCAAATACATCTTCTGTAATGATGATTGTTTTTGTTATTGCCGGAATGGTTATCGCAATTTCACTGGGAATATTTATCACGAATTTAATTAAGAATCCAATCAACAAAGTCCTTAATATGGCTCGCGAAATGCAAAAAGGGCACATTAAAGCTCGCGCAAATGTTAGAAGAAAAGATGAGTTGGGGCAAATGGCAGCGGGGCTCGATCAATTTGCGCATCAGGTTGATGTTGGAATTATGGGCGTTATGAATCA